>JBBDLY010000398.1:0-2670 GCA_040878585.1 Pirellulales bacterium | reverse complement strand
CGCGATCGCGCCCCCCGCATTCTGTTTGTCACCCAAAGCGCAGGGTTCAAGCATGGCGCTGTGAATCGCAAGGACGGCCAGATGGCGCCGGCCGAGCGGGCGATGAACGAGTTGGGCGTTAGCAGTCAGGTGTTTCGTGTCGACACCACCCAGGACGTGGCCAAGGAGTTCACCAAGGAAGCCTTGCAAAATTACGACATCGTGATGTTCTACACCACCGGCAACTTGCCGATCAGCGAGGAAACCCGCGAGTATTTTCTCAACGACTGGCTCAAGCAACCGGGGCACGGCTTTATCGGCGTCCACAGCGCGGCCGACACCTATCACAACTACGAGCCGTATTGGGACATGATCGGCGGCACGTTCAACGGGCATCCGTGGGGTGCCGGCGAGACGGTCACCATTAGCGTTCACGACACCAGCCATCCGGCGGCCAAGCCTTGGGGCGAGGAGTTTATGATCACCGACGAGATCTATCGCTTCAAGAACTGGCAACCCGAGAAGGTGCGGGTGTTGGCCAGCCTGAACATGGCCAAGACCGCCAAGAAGGAGCCGTACCACGTGCCGATTCTATGGGTCAAGGAATACGGCAAAGGCAAGGTGATGCACATGAGCCTAGGCCACCGCGAGGACGTGTGGACCAACGAGACCTTTCAGGCCTCGCTGCTCGGCGGCGTGAAATGGATCCTCGGCCAGGAAGAAGGAGACGCCACGCCCAACCCGGAAGTCTCCGCCGCCCAGGAAGAAAAAGCCAAAGCGGATGTGGAAGCCGCGAAGAAGTAGGGAGGAGAAAGCTGTCAGCTATCAGCCGTCAGCCGTCAGCCGTCAGCCGTCAGCCGTCAGCCGTCAGCGTAAGCTGACCCCTCAAACCTCACGCCTCAAGCCTCCCCCCTACGCCGCGTCGCGTTGTTGCGCCTTGAACTTTCTCAGCCTTTTGCGGTCGCTTTTGGAGAGCTTGCGGTTGCCGGCCTGTGACAGATCGTCTTCTTTGTCATAGTCGTCATCCGCGGCTTGAGAAGGCTTTTGAGCCTTGCCAGCCAGACGGCTGCGGTTCTTGGCTTGGCGTCGCGACGTTGCCGGCGCTTCGTCTTCGTACTCTTCATACTCAGCGGCCACCCGCAGCGCGGTTTGCTCTACTTGATCCGCCGTGCTATCGCCGCGACGCGACTTGTCGCCAGCGGCCGACTTGTTCTCCGTGTCGTGCGGCTCGGCCGATTCAGCCGTATCGGCCGACTTGCGCCGAGTCGCCGCCGAGGCGGGGGCGGTCGACTGCTCGTCCTGCTGAACCCGCGGCAGTTGCTGCGGAAGCAGGCCCTGAATATCGAGCACCACATGCCGGGCGTAGGACAGCACCGCCAGCGCCAGCGCCAGCGCGGCGACCAATTGCGCCCCGCCGGCCAGGGCTGCGCCGCCTGCTTGAGACAACGGCCCAAACGGCAGCGCCAACAGCGATGTGATCCAAGCGGCTACGGCGATTGATAGGAATACAACGGCAACTTTGCAGCGGCGCACTTCCAGCAGCAATCGGACTGCTTGCAGGGCGAACAGCAATCCGACCGGCGCCAGCCACCACTCGGCTCCGCTGGCCGAGGCGGACCAGCCGGTCAGATGCACGGCCAAGGCGGCGAACACTTGATTGAGCGGCGCCACACAGCAGACGCTGGCGGCGCCTGCCAGCAGTGCGGTGGAGAGCCAAACTCGGTAACGGCCGCGATAGTCGTCGCGGCGATGCCGTCGCAACACGAACACCAGCAGGCACAGCCCGCCGGCAAGCGCCAGCATCGCCGCCGCCAGCCAGGAGCCGACGGACCCGGCTGCACCGAGTTCCAGCGGCGCGAGCGCGGCCAGGTGTTGTGGAGACCAGTCGCCGGCGGCGAGCGCCCGCTGTCGGAACCAGTGCGCGGCGCCCACGGCCCCGACCGACGTCATTCCGCCCAGCGCTGCCGAGAGCAACCAGAGCTGTTTGCGCGGAATGAAGTCGGTCACTTGGGCCTGGCGGTCGAGAGCGGCGGCGTCGTTGTAGGCGCTGCCGGGATCGTCGCCGGCGCCCCCCTGGGCACTGGTCTTGCGATTTCGGGTGGCGGTCGTTCCGCCGGAGACAACCTCTTCGGTGAGGACGCGTCGTCTCCGGTCGTCACGCGACGCGCTGCGGCGGAATTCCAACATTTGCCTGGGCACTACATATTTCGGGGAGGACGTGCCAGGCTCGGTGCGGGCGCTGGCGGTGTATCGAGCCGTGGCGAGACGGCAGTCGGTACGCCTTCCATGGCGTCTTCTGCTACCTTCGCCGACGGCCTATTGTGGCGTCGTCGACTGCGGGGCGGCTTGTCAACCGCCGAATAGTGAACACCCGTAACGCGGCAGCCTGACCGCGATGCAAGTGTTGTTGCGTACCCATTGGTTCGGCATTTCGCTCGTGCGAACTGTAATGCTCGTCCCAGATGGTCCGATTAGGTAAGAGTGCCCGCCCTTGCCGAAGCCGCACCGAAAGGCGGGCCTCCGAGGGAGTCTACGAGGAGCGCGACTGTGAGGAGGGGGAAGCTGGGCGGCGCAAAAGCGAGGCTAGGAATAGCGTTTACCCAGTGGCTGTTCCCGCCATGACTTGGCGAGAATTCGTTCCAGAGGGTAAGAGCGAGGCCCGTCGGGCCTCGCCCTCCCCGTTGTCGCGAT
>JBBDLY010000397.1:0-2674 GCA_040878585.1 Pirellulales bacterium | reverse complement strand
CAGGAGGATGAATTCGCCTTGATGAACATGGGCGCGCCGTCGCCGTATCTGAAGATGGCGTTTCCCAATCATCCCTGCGAAGGAGACGACTACCTCGACTTTCGCAACGTCTCGCGGGAAGAGACCGAGCGGTGGCAGCAAACCATGCTCCGTTTTCTCAAGACGATTGCGGTTCGCGACGATCGACAAATCGTGTTGAAAAGTCCCACGCATACCGGGCGGATTCGCGTGTTGTTGGAGCTTTTCCCCGACGCCAAGTTCGTTCACATCGTCCGCGACCCGCTGGAGATGTACGCCTCGACGATGAAACTGTGGCCGACCCTGTGGTGGTATCAAAGCCTGCACATCGCCAAACTGGATAATCTGGAAGATTACGTCTTCGAGTGCTTCGATCGGATGTACGGCGCCTTTTTCGAGCAGGAACCGCTGATCGACTCCAGCCGCATCTGCGAGGTCCGCTACGAGCGCCTGGCAAGCGACACCTTGAACGAAGTGCGGCGGGTCTACGACCAACTCGACCTGGGCGACTTCGAGGCGGTACGTCCGCAAATGGAGGCGTACCTGAAAGGTCTCGGCAAGTATCAACCCAACAAGCACGAATACGACGCCGAAATGATCGAACGAGTGATGTCGCGCTGGGGCGAGTATGCCGACCGCTACGGCTATCGACGCGATGCGCTGGGCGACTCGTAGGCTTTCGGGGAGCGAAAGTGAGGAGATTAGCCTTCGGATTGGTCCATAGCCAGCGCCTCATGCCGCGTCGTCCGTTCGATTCTTGCCCGTGGTCAGGATTTTATGCACCAGCTTGTCCAACTCGTCCATCGCATAGAGCGTGACGTGATGGTTCTCTAGCACACGGCTGACAACCGTTTTACTCTCATCACTCTTGCTACGGAAACTGCCGACGACCAGCAACTTCAGTTTGCCAAACTCTTCGTGTTCCGATTGATAGATCGAATCCCCTTCGACGGCGTACTTGTAGGCGGTTTGCAGCGGGTTGTCCGACCGGAAGCGAACGGGCTTGATGAGATTGAAGCGGCCGTTTTGAAAGGCATACGGCGCCTCCAAGGTTCGGCCGTCGATGGGCACCCTCACCGGCACTGAAAAATACAGTTTCGGCTCCAGCGCCGGCTGCTCCAGCGTTCTCTTCAGGCGATCTTGCACGCCAGGCTCACGGTGCACCGGTCCACCGACCAATTCTGCAAACAATTCGTTAAGTTGCTTTTCGGGTTCCGTCACGCGGATGGAACGCGGCGGCGAGATGCGAATCTGGTTCGCCCGCCGGTCCACGAAATCAAGCAACTGTTCGTGGTCGGAGATTGCCTCATGTTCGTTGCGCAACCGTTCTTGAAGACCCTTCTTGAACGAATTGACCAACGTGAAATCGAAATCCTGCGAGCCGAAGAATCTGCGGATTCGGCGATTATCCGAGGCAACGCGGACGTCGAGAAACTCCAGCGCGGGACAAAATAGCAATACCCCGATATTGGCCGACTCCAGGCGATTGGGGTCGGGGCAAAACTGAACGACGCTGAACCAGCCTTTGTGCGGTTTCATCTGCTAATCCTCCGGCTCCTCCTTGAAATCCAACTCCTTCTGCGGCCATAGCTTTTCGGAAATCGTCTCCGCAACGTAAGCCGCTCGTTGCAGGACAAGGCGAACCAGCGCCGACTTGGCGCGGTCCGCGACCTGCCATTCGTCGGGGATTTCGTCGATGATTTGCCTGACGGTGGTCTCATCTATTCTACCTAATTGCTCGACGCATTGGGTAACTACGCCGCGATTGAGAAATTTTTCAAACTCCGGGAACCGGCCGTAGACGCCACGATCCTTACAGTTTTCGATCTGGGCGACGCGTTCGGACAATTCGCCGCCTGAGGTGCCAAAACAATGAGTATGATCGATCGCAAGCAACTCAAGTTCGCCGGACTCCACGGAAAGAAACACATTGTCGCGATTCTGCCGATCCTGGGAATGCCGATCCCGGTTGAGAATCCAGGTGTCGAAGACCACCAGTCGCGAAATGTCGTCGGGGTTCCGCAATTTCGTCAGTTGCCGTGGTTCCCCCGACCAGCTATCACCCGGCACGGCCCGCGTTGCCAGGGCCGGTCCCAGTTTGGCAAGGTCGCCGTTGAACAGCCGGATATCCACAAACTCATCTACGTCGACAATCGCCTGCTCGAGTGTCGGCAAGCCGAACCAACGGGCCAATTGCGTGCCGACCCAGTCGCAGGCCAGGGCGTGCTCCCCTTCGGGATTGCCCATCGCCTTAAGGAATCCGCGTCCCGCATCGGTCTCGACGATGACGACCTGTGTACTCGACTTGCGAGCCTCCACGAACTGCGTGATGCAAGACGGATGCCAAATCATCGAGTGAAGTCGGTTTCCGTCGATAAACATCTATAATTGTACGCTAAACGCCTGATGCAGCAGCGACTTTTTCAACTCATCACGCGACAGGGTGCCCAACCACATGTTACCCGCCCTTGCCCCGTCATTGTACTTAGAGCGGGCCACTCCGGCAGCGCGCGGTCGATCGTTGCCGGCATGAAATGCTGTTAGATATCCATCATGACACTACCGGCACCGCGCCGCAAGCGAATCAAGCCGGTAATAGGTCAAACGCATACCTTGGCACTGGCAGCCAAGCCACCACCTCCACCATTACCAGCGC
>JBBDLY010000396.1:4570-16618 GCA_040878585.1 Pirellulales bacterium | reverse complement strand
CGGCAGTTTTCCCGCCTCGACGAGCAATTGCGCCAATTGCTGGAGTGTTTCCTTTGTCAATGGGTGATGGTACAGCAGCATCAGCCGGCGCTCAACCAAATCGTCGAGCGTGGCGACCGACTCATGGCGGATTACCCACTCGACGACCGCCCTCGGTAAGCTCGTGCCGATGATGTTCTCCTCTAAATCGGTCGCAACAGGGAAGTCCAGTTCGCGAACGATCTCAAGCACCTGCCAGCCGAGCAACTCGAACAACGCGGCGAACTGTTCGCTCGACAGTCGGTCGCGTAACGCCGCGGCATCCTCCGGCTCCACCGCCCCCGGCAGGGGTCGCTCGCGGGAATTGCCCAACTGCGGTTTCTCTAGACGGCTCAGTACGGCCTCGGTGGTTTGCTCCGCCAGGGCGCGGCAGGTGGTCAGCTTGCCGCCGATGATCGAACAAACCGGCAGCGGCGACGTTTCATGCCAGTGGATCTCGTGATCGCGGCTGACGCTGCTGGGCGAATCGGTCTTCGCGGCGGACAACGGTCGCACGCCGCAATAATGCATCAGTAAATCGCTCCGCGCCAGATTGACCTGTGGAAAGATCTGATTGAGCGACTGTATCAGGTACTCGATCTCCGCTTCGGTGGCGACCGCCTCATAGGGGTCGCCTGAATAGGGAATGTCGGTCGTGCCGACCAGCACCGCCTCACCGAACGGCAAAATGAAAAAGGGACGGCCGTCCTCGGCCTCGGCGTAGATCGCGTCGTCGCCCAGCAATTCCTTCAGCGCGGCCTGCCGCGTAACGAAATGGGTTCCCTTGGTGCCGCCCATCAGGCGTCGGCTCTCCATGGGCAACGCCGTAAGTGTCTGATCGACCCAGGCGCCCGTGGCGTTGATAATCATCGCCGGCTGAAAGCACGATTCCGGCGACGATTCATCCACCGGGGATGGCTCTCCCGGATAATTTGAGGCCGTTTGCCGAAGTATGAGTTGAGTGCCATTCAACCGCGGTAGATGGTAGGTATGCAACTCGAACGCCACCCCTCGCGCGCCGGAGATGCGCCGGCAATCGACGAGCATCGCCTGGCAAAATCGTTCGGGAAATCGCAACTGACAGTCGTAATACGAACAGACCACGTCATATCGCTGAGCGTTGACCGGCGGCGCCGTGGCATGACCCACACGATATGTGTGATGCTTTGGCAGGGTAGGATCGCGGGCGTAGCGGTCGTAGAGCCACAGTCCGATGCGGACCAACCATGCTCCACGCTGTTTGTTCGTTGTGGTCTCGACTCCAACGATTCGCTTCATCGCATTCCACGCGCCGTTCATTCGGCCATGGACCGGGATGAACAGCCGCAACGGCTTCACCAGATGCGGGGCCAGCCGCAGCAGGCGGGTCCGTTCGTGTAATGATTCGCGAACGAGCCGGAACTCGCCGTATTCCAGGTAGCGCAGTCCGCCGTGAATCAACCGCGAAGAATAGGCCGTCGCGCCGCAGGCGACGTCCGCCTTGTCGACCAGGACGACCGGTATGTCGTTGAGCAGCAATTCGCGCGCAATCGCAATGCCATTGATGCCTGCCCCGAGGATGACCACGGGCGATTGATCCTGCATGACGACGATTCCTTGTCGCGGCAATTTCCAAGAGTGCAACTAAGCCGAGCCATCCTCTTTGAGTGACCGCTGCAAGTAAACGACTTGCGTGCGCACTCCTTCCAGATTTGGATTCAAACGTAGAGCGCGGCGGAAACATTCCAGCGCGGCGACCGGCTCGTTGAGCTTCAGATAACATTGCCCCATACCGGCGGCGGCGGCAAAGTGATAGGGGTTGATCTCCAGCGTCTGATGGCAGTCCCGAATCGACTCACTGTAGCGTGCCAACTGATAACAGGCAATCGCTCGCTGATTCCAGACCTCGGCAAACCACGGCGCCTGTTCAATCAGGTGGGTCGCCCTCTGAACGGCGTCGAGGTACTGGTGCGAGGATATTAGCTGCAGCACAAGCTTCAACTGATCGCGTTGATGTTCATTGCCGGCGCGGTGCCAGACCGCGCGGATGGCGTTTTCGGCCAGCGTGCGGACGCCGCGGTCCTCGTCGGCCAACGCGCTGCCGATGACATGATTCGATTCATAATCGGCCAACAGCCCCAACGCCAGCACCGCACCGCGACGCGTCATGCGATCGCCCACACGTACGAGCCGCTGCAGTGTGGCGATGGTATAGCGGCCGGTTACCCGGCGGATGAACTCGGGCGACTGCTGATCGACGACGTACTGTTCGTACATTGTCACCAGCAACGGTTGCCGATGGTCTGCTGAATCCACTGATTCTATCCTCACCGCGACGCTGCCTAGGCCGCGCCGCTCTGTTGTTATAGCTGAAGCGAATACTCTGAGTCTAATTACAGGCAGCGGCACTTCGCAAGCGCGCGGCACCATGGAGGGATAGAATCGAGGCAGAATAGCCCGCTGAAGCGCGCGCCAACAGCAATAACGTGGCACCACCGGCATAGCCGGCATTTTCGGCACCATCGAGTTTCACCCTACCGGGGCCAAGCCGCCGCTCCGCCGGGCGATATTTCGTTCAGGTCGAAGCTGGCAGAGTCGGCCGCGTAACGGGGCGCTTACGCCAGTGCTCGGTTCATGGCATCGCGTATTTCCTGCTCGATGCGGCCCTTGAACATCATCGCGGCGAAGGGAATTTGCGCCCGCACATCGGCGCTTTCCTCGTTGACGGCCACATCGCCCTTGATCTCCACACCCATCGTCTTAAAACCGAACGTCATGCCATCCTCGCGCCACTCCTCGTGAACGTCCTTCACCTGATCCTTATAACGCTCGCGGACAACCTGGGCAAAGCTCTTGAGTTTTTCAGCAGCGTCGGCCTGGCTGTGGCCGTGGGGAACCGTCAAGTTGATGGTGGGCATATAGGTCGTCCTCATTTTAGGTTTGGTGGTTTCATGATCAAGTCAATGCATCAAGCCCGTCGACGCATCGCATGCAACTGTTGTATCGGGATTCTATCAGATTGCATCCAATGGAGTGAGCACTTCGACAATGCATAGGGGCTGTGGCAGCGACGCCGCACCTGTTGGCCGGCCCAACAAATTTGGCGTTACCGCGGAAGTTCCCAATGTGTATACTAGGCTATTGGGCCGGGCCGTAAACACCTACCGTTTTGGGGGCCGGACCATCGTTTCACCCGTTCGTTGTCTTGCCGTGTTATGTTTCATGCCTAGGCGACTGTAGTGATATGACGCTTTTTTTGAAACAACCTCGTGGGATCATCGCGTCCGGTTCGTTGATGGCGCTGGTCGTGGTCGGCGCTGTGGTGGGATACCAGGTGTTGAATCAACGCCTTCCCGATCCGGCGACCGCCGATCGAGAAGGCTTGCTCAAATGGATGGTGCTCCGCGACCTGAGCGAGCAGCCCGACGTCATTCAACAACGACTGGTCGATCGGCTGGAGAATGAGTTGCGCGTCGGAGTTGATCTTAAACGAGTTGATACGGAAGTCAACGAACAGCGCCGCCGGCTTTTCTGGCGAAACGTCGACTTCTTGCTCGAACGGTGGTTTCGCGACCATGTCGCGGCGTTTCACCAATTGCCCAAAGCCGAGCGGGGGGACTACATTCGATCCACGGTTGACGATCTGTTGACCTGGGACTTCGTGCAAAACTGGCGGGCCGAATATGAAGACGAAGGGGGCGACGCCGCCATGCTCTCGCGTTGTGAGCAGAACGTGCTGCGATGGGGGCAACGGGCGTCGCCGGAGCTTGCCGAACAATATCAGCACGCCGTCGTCCACGTCAAAGCCGACCTGATGGTCCGCTCGATACGCGGCGAACTGTAACGGCTGTGCTGGCTACGAGGCCACCAGACACCCTGACAGGCGAGCCGCGAATTCCCGCACTTGCTCGACTCGAATCGAGTTTTCGCGGAACCCACCGCAAACCGCTCCACGGACTCCGATCAGGCGCGGTCGGGCGGACACGATGCTGGGCAGATCGTCCAATGTCACGCCCCCCGCAATCACAGCAAACATGCCGAGCCGTCTGGTCTCCTGCACGAATTCCGTGATACGGTCGAAGTTCCAATACGACGGCAATCCGCCGCCGCTTTTGCAATGCGTATCGACCAACACGGCGGCGCAATCGAGGGCGGCGGCCCCTGCAACGATTTCATCGGCCGCGGGTGCATTCGCGGAGTCGTCCGCGTAGACGACCGCCACCGGCCGTACATGCGACGGCAGTCTGGCGAGTTCACGCCGCCAAGCCTCACGCCAGTTGGGCAATCCGCGACATCCGGCGAGGCCCAGCTTGGCGTAACGGACCTCGGCCGGAACCTTGGCGGGATCCCAGGCGCGCGCCTCCTGTAGCTCCCCCATCGCCATGCTGATGGTCCGACCCCGCCCAATCCGACGACAAATTTCTTCCAGGCATGACAGATCGACGCAGCCGAGCGAACCGTTATCCGGCTCTTTAACGTCGATGACCTCGACAGGCAAATCCGCCACCAGTGCGGCTTCCGTAGCGTTGCGGACGCTTACCAACAACCCCGAATGGCATTCTGTCATGTGGGAACCTGCTCCCCGGCGCTTTGGCTGGACGATTCCGCCGCATCGCGCAGTTGCCGTTGTGCGACAATCAAATGGCGATTCAAATCTTCCACTTTGTCCTTAGTGATCGGCTCGCACCAGATGCCGCGAATGATGATATAACCGCCGAACCACTCGCCCAGCCGCGCCGCGACAGGCTGGCCGTGCCATTGCCTAGCGGACTGGGAAAGTCGAACCACGACGCTGCGGGAGTCCCATGTGCTCCCCCGTCGACCAGGGAGCTTCGATGCGGTTTGGCCGATGAAAAAGACTTCAATCAGTTCGATTGGAATGCGATAAGGCCGCCATGCCGTTAGGTAGGCCACGAGATGCCGCCCGTCATAAGCTAGACGAGGACGCAGCCAGCCATGCCCCGCAGCAAGGCAGAGGGCCACACCGGCTCCTAAACATGAACCGGTGATGATGCCGGCCAGCCCCTCAGTTGCCCCGAACAGCGCCGACAGGCCGCCTACCACGACGCATAGCAGTCCAGCCGCTGCCGCCGCCGCGGCGAGACGTCGATTTGCCTTCAGCCAAACGTGTCGCATTCAGAAATCCTGCTAGCATGGCACTATTCGTCGTGATCGCGACGGCGGTTGGCCAATTGCGATCCGCTGCTCGGCAAGAGATTTGCTCTTTGAGCAAGGTTAACCCCCTCACCACCCTCGGAACAATCGCCGCCACAAGCTATATTCTTCCAGCTACTTGAAGTATATCGACAGCGACCGCAAAAGCTGGCGGCCAGGCGCCGGCGCTGAGGACAAGTTTTCGGATGATCCAAGGGCATTCTACCAGCGCCGCGACCAATCGAAAGTTGGCCTACGCCATCATTTTGATCATCGTCGCCTACGGTGCGACGGCGGTAGCGGGTTTGCCGCAACGCGGCACCCAACTGATCGTCACCGAAAGCAACCATTCCGACGAACCACACGAGGTGCTCGAAGACGGGCAGCCGGATAGTCGAGTCGAGCCTGGCGAGGAGCAATCACCGCCGGAGGTGGGGAGTGCTTCGTTTGACGAAAACGGCGATCACGAAGTCCGAAAAGCAATCAGCGGCGAACAATCCGGCGGCGGTCCGCCGCGCGCAGCGGAATTCGAGCTTGGCAGACATGACCTAAATTCCGCGACCACACACGAAGCGATCCCGCCGCCGCTATGGACGGTCTTGCCGTTTGTCGTGCTATTGGGAGCCATCGCTCTATTCCCCTTGTTCCGCCTCACGGAACGATGGTGGGAAAGCAATTTGCATCGCTTCTACGTGGCCGCCGGCCTGGGGCTGATCACGCTGCTCTACTATGCGATCTTTCACCGATCCGCCGTCGAGGGGCATTGGCCTGCGCATCACTTGGTGGAATGGCCGGCGGAGACCATCTTCAGTTGGCGCGTTCCACTGGAGGTTGCAGCCAATGCGCTGCTACGAGAGTACGTTCCGTTTATCGTGCTGTTGTTCAGCCTGTACACGCTCAGCGGCGGAGTGCGCATCGAGGGGGATCTGCCGGCCAAACCGTTCACCAACGTGATGTTTATCGGAGTGGGCGGACTTCTGGCGAGCTTCATCGGCACCACCGGCGCCGCCATGCTGTTGATCCGCCCGCTGCTGGAGACCAATCGACTCCGCAGATATCGGGTTCATACGGTGGTGACGTTCATCTTTGTCGTCTGCAATTGCGGCGGTTGCCTGCTGCCGATTGGCGACCCACCGTTGTTTTTGGGCTACCTCAATGGGGTTCCATTCTTTTGGACTCTCACGCTCTGGCAACCATGGCTGTTCGTGAACAGTTCGCTGCTGTTGATCTACTGGGCGTGGGATGGTCTCTACTACTACAAAAATGAGTCGGCGGCCGATATTCGTCGTGATGAACTGGAACAGCGGCCTTTGCGAATCAGCGGCCTGGGGCTTCACTTGCCGCTGCTGATCGCCGTGATCCTATCCGTCGCTACGCTGGATCCCTCCAAGGCGTTTTTGGGAACCGAGTGGCATCCATGGATGTATCTCCGCGAGGTCGTTCAACTCGGACTCGTGGCGATCTCGCTGTTGGCCGGCGCCCACTGGGTACGCGAGCACAACCACTTCAGCTACCATGCCATCCTGGAAGTGGCCGCGCTGTTTGTCGGAATCTTCCTTTGCATGCAGCCGGCGCTGCAGATATTGAACGTCCATGGCGGCGAAATGGGACTCTCCACGCCGATGCAGTTTTTTCTGGCCACCGGCGGCTTGTCCTCGGTACTCGACAACGCCCCGACCTACGTGGTGTTTTTTGAGACCGCGATGACCTACGGAGGGGATTTGAACGTCCGTGGAGGCTCTCTTAACTCGCGGCTATTGGTCGCGATCAGCCTGGGTGCGGTATTCATGGGTGCTATGACCTATATCGGCAACGGTCCCAACTTCATGGTCAAGGCAATCGCCGAAACGGCAGGTGTGCGGATGCCGAGCTTCTTTGGCTATCTCAAGTACAGCTTCGGCATCTTGCTGCCGGTATTGTTGCTGACAGCTTGGCTTTTCTTGTAGCTATCCGTCGTCGGAGTCTCACGGGCCGTATGCGGAACTGGCCGGTAGCCATATTCATCCGACTCCGTTACGATGAGCATGGTGTTTCCCTTCTTGCAATTCTTTCGCCTTGGTTCTTCACTGTGCAGTACGACACGATTACGAAGTCCGACGAGCTGCAGCGATTGTGCGACGAACTCTCGCAAGCCGAGCGGATCGCGTTCGACACCGAGTTCGTCGCCGAACATACTTATCGGCCGCAACTTTGCTTGGTGCAAGTCGCCTGGGCCGACCGCATGGCCATCATCGACACGATGGAACTTGTCGATATCACGCCTTTCTGGGAAGCACTTGCCGCCCCAGGTCACGTCACGCTCGTACACGCAGGACGCGAGGAAATTGGGTTTAGCCTGGCCGCCATTGGCAGACCGCCAGCAAATATGCTCGACATCCAAATCGCGGCCGGCATGGTGGGTTATGAATACCCGGCCGGTTATGGTTCCCTGGCCGGCAAGTTGCTTGGCGCCGAAATAAAGAAAGGGGAAACCCGCACTGATTGGCGGCGACGGCCCCTCTCGCAACAGCAATTGAACTACGCCCTAATCGACGTGCTTTACCTGGAGGAAATGGCTGACAAGTTGCTTAGTCGCGTGGAGGAACTGGACCGCCGAGACTGGCTCGACGTCGAGATGAGGGCCTGGGTCGCCCAAGTCGAAGAAGCCTTCGTGCGCGAACGGTGGCGGCGCGTGTCCGGAATCAATGGGCTTGGTTCCCGCGGGCTGGCGATCATTCGCGAGCTGTGGCGATGGCGCGAAGAGGAAGCCGGCCGCCGTGACAAGCCGGTAAAGCGCATCCTCCGCGACGATCTAATGGTCGAGATGGCCAAGCGGCGTTCCGCGGATCCCAAGCAGATTCGGGCCGTCCGGGGCATGGAACGGGGCGACTTACGGGATAGTCTGCCTCAAATCGCACAGCGGATTCAAGTTGCACTGGAGATGCCCGACGACGAACTTCCCCGCGGGTCCGGGCGCAACCACGTTCCGCCGCAGGTCAACGTGCTCGGTCAATTCCTTTCGTCCGCCTTGGGGAGTATCTGCCGTCGGGCGAGCATTGCCGCGTCGATGGTCGGCAATCCCAGCGACGTCCGCGAGTTGATCGCCTACCGCTTAGGCTACTTTCGCGACGGCGACGATCCACCGTCATTGGCCGTGGGCTGGCGAGCCGAAGTGGTCGGCAACTTGATCGAGGACTTGCTTGTTGGCAAAGTTTCCATTCGCATCGACGATCCGCACAGCGATCATCCACTGGTATTTGAACCAATTGAAGCCGCACAAGAGAAAGCAGAGGGCTGAGGCGCCGGCTCACTTCTTGGCGCCGGCGTCCTCTTCTGGCTTGGCTGCGACCTCGACCGCTTTTCGATCGGCCTCGGTCCGCTTCTTATTTTCCAGCCGCGCGGCCAACTGCCTGGGCGTTTGGAACTGGTACGGCTCGGCCACCCAAATCGGCGGGGCGTCGTCTGACTCATCTTTTCCAAACGAGTCGATCGTTACGTCGCCGACAAATCGGCCTTGGGAATAGATCGATCCGTGCTCGAACGGCCCCACGCCCAATACCCAAAGATCCTGCGCCTTGCTGGCATGTTGTGAAATACCCGACTGCCACACCGGCATGCCCGTTTCGCGATGGTAGGCGAACACGCCGATCTTGGCGACGCCCTGTTGGTCGGTCTTCCGCGCCAGCGGTATCTCTGGAATCCGGCTCGGCACGGCTGCCACCGGCGAGGCCCAACCGATGTCGGTCGCCGGCACGCCGTACAACACGTCATGACGAACGGTGCCAACGGCGCCGGCCCGAGCTTCGACCACGTAGTTGGCCTCGTCCCGCTGTTCGGTCAACACGCATCCGCTGCCCAACATGTGCTGTCGCAAGGTGCTGACGAGGTATTCCTCGTCTTGCGTTCCCTTGAGATACTGGCGGTCGAGATAAATCCGCTCGCCGCGCAGCACGCCGAAGTCGACGCCGGAGACCGCACGATCGATGGCGTCGGATATCAACAGTTGCTCGGTGGCCGTGCGTTTGGTGTCGCTCCAGTTCGTGGTTCCGCATCCGGAAACGACGAGCAGCAGCGAACACCCCAGCAAGCTGGTTCGGAGCATCATGTCCCTGCATTATCCAGGCTGGCTGATTGGCCGCGGAAAGTTGGGTCTGCGGCACGGAAGGATTGAGATCGCGGGAAGTATAGCGAAGCCAGCCGAGGAAGGAAATGCGAATACGAGGCTGCTAGAATACGAGGCTGCTAGCACCCGTTTTGCAGGAATCGCCCGTATTCTAGTAAGCGGTTAATAGCGATCGCCCAAATCGCTGGCGGGGGGGGCTAGCTCGGCGGCGGCGTTGCGATCCGTCGGCGTTTCTTGCTGCGGCAACGTTTGCGGAGCGTCCCCCTCGACATTGGGCGCCGTGGTTGCCTGCCGCGGCGCCGCGGTGGAGCTGCCGATCGGCGAGGCGTTGCCGCTCTCGTAGTAGAGCGTCGACTGTTCCGCCGCCAACCGAGCGCCATTGTCCTGGCAACGCACTTCGGTACGGAACACGTGATTGCCGCCGATCTCGGCCTTGGCGACGATCTTTAACAGCACTTCGCCGCCAGCAGGCAGTGAGGCGATGGGCCGGAACGTCACCTGTCCCGGTCCGACGTCGTGAGGCGCTCCCAGCACATTGGTCGGCTCGATGCCTTCGGAGAAGAACGCCACCACATCAATATTCTTGGCGCTCTTGGTGCCGCGGTTAATGATCCGCACCTGATAGACGGAATCCTCACCGGTCGGAACCGGCCCGTCGGGGTCGGTGACTTCCAGTTTCAAGTCGGCCACCGCCTGCACATGGGTTGCCACGCTGGCAGCTTGCGCCAAATCAGCCGCCGCCGTAGCGCCGACGCGGAGGGAGTTGTCCCCCGGAGTATTCAGCACGCACTGTACTTCGACGATCCGTTCCTCGCCGGCTTGCAACGAGCCTATCGACCACTCGACCCGGCGGGTCGCTTCGTCCAATTTGCCCCCGCTGCTGGCGGTCGTGTACTCGGCGCCAGCCGGCAGCACGGCGAACACTTGGACCTCTTCGGCCGGCGCGTTGCCGGGATTGCTTAGACGAAGTCGATAGCGGGCCGGCGTGCCGGCGAACTTATCTTGCGGGCCAATTGCCTCGATCTGCAATTCCGCTCGGCGAACCAGGATTTGTTCGGCGGCGTCGGCGCGCAATCCCCCCTCGGCCACCGCGTTGGCACGCATCGTCACGGTTCCGGCCTGGCGGGCGGTGAGTTCGATTTCCAGCGCCCGTTCCTCGCCCGGCGCCAACGTGCCGATGTTCTGGCTGGCGGCGATATCAGCGTCGCCATCGATCGGCAGCAGTTGGATTTCCACATTCTCGGCGGAACCTGTGCCCGGATTGGAAATACTTAGTCGGTAGATCTTCGTTTCGCCGAACAATACGTCCTTGGGGCCGGTCAGTTCGAGCCGCAGTTTAGGTTCTTGAACCTCGATCATGGTTTCCGTCTTGATCGGGGCGAAGCTCCAGTGAACAGACAGATCGAAGGACTGGTTCTTCCGCGGCACTAGCTTCAAGGAGAGCACTTCGTGCGATTCGGCGGCAAGACTGCCGACCTCCCACTGGACTATGTGTTCGCTGGCGTCGCTGGTCGCCGTCCGTGTCGTTCCGCACGATGGCTCCATCGCGGTGATCTCCGCCCAGGCGGGAATCTGCACGTGGACCGTCACTCCGGCGGCTTCGGCCCCGCCAAGGTTCTGCACCCGGACCTTGTAAACTGCCTCGCGCCCCATGACCGTTGCGCGAGGCCCCATCGTTTGCACGTTGAGGATCGGACTTTTGTTGGTAAACAACACGCTCTCATCGGAGGCGAACGAGTCGGCAACCTCTCGAGGGGGCGATTCGACGGCGCGTTGTGGCTCGCCGGCGGTCGCCGGTTCCGATTCTTCTTCGACGCGAGGTTCAACCGCGCGATCCACGACAGGCGTGCGGGCGGCCGACGGAGTTGGTATCGTGCGACGCGCGCTGCGAAGTTCGCGACGTTGCTCGACCAGTTCCTCATCCACCGCCGCGGAACGAACCGGCGGCGTGTGATTGGCTTCGCGGGTGACGTTTTCCGGGGCCAAGCGGCGAATGGGCGCGTCGAACCGTTGCGGCTCGTCACTGCGCAGGATCGCGCGACCCGAATTGGTCGTATCAGGCGCATTCTCGCGGTCGAAGCTGCCGGCTTCGGCCACTGGCGGCGCGGCGCCGCGCGGTGCCACGCGTCGCGGGATCCCGTGGATCGGAGTCGAGGCCGTTCCTCGATCTACCACCGGGGCCGCTGGAACTGCTCTCATCGCGGCTTCCAGTTCCTTCGATGGTTCTTCCTTCAGGCGCTCGACGACTCCATGGCGCGTTTCGTCCAGAATGCGTTGTTCGCCGGCTTGACCCGTCGACTCGGGTGGTTGGCTTCTCTGAAACAATTGGCTCCCGAACGGCAACGCGGCTGTTCGCGCGGCTGGTTCGCTAGTGGCTTCGATCCGCTGGCGATGACGCTCCGAATAGCTTTCGCGTTGCGACCAGCCCGATCGGGAATCGTCGGTGCTGGCGCGGGGGCTGAGAAAATTGCGGCGCAATTGCTCCAGCTTGCCCGCGAGTGTGGCGTCGCCCGATTGCGCGTCTTGCGCATAGACCACGGCGGTCAGGCAGCTAACGACCAGCATTCCGACGGCAACAGCCAACTTTTTTCGCGACATGGTCCGATCCCGATGAGGTGGATAGATACAGCAACTGTTAAACTGTATCGACGGAATCGGATGCGACGATTGAGCATACTTGGCCGATCATGCCGGATTTTTCGAATCCAATCGCGAGGCAAGCTGCTAGCTTGCCCACCGAAGCTAGCAGCTTCGGCAACGTGGCCGACGCTGCCAGCGTCGGCAATGTGGGCGAC
>JBBDLY010000396.1:0-4560 GCA_040878585.1 Pirellulales bacterium | reverse complement strand
CAGCGTCGGCGGGAGCGCCGCCGAACGTGGTTTAACGAGCACCATCGACCGGCCGCGAGGCCGCGGCGAGCCTCCACCGCTACTTGCCGGTTACCGTCAGTGACGTCCTCCATCCGGGACGGCGCGCTGCTCGCCTCGGAGATGCGAGCAACAGTGGCTGCCCGCGACCGCCACGGCTGGCTCGTTCATGCCCCTGGCATGCTGGCGGCCGGTTCCTCGTGTCGCGTCACCTCGAAGCCCAGCTCTTGCACCATTTTATAGTCTTCTTCCGGCATCTGACCGCGCGTGGTGAGGTAATCACCGACGAAAATCGAATTCGCAGCGTACAGCCCCAACGGTTGCAAGCTGCCCAGGTGCAGTTCTCGCCCGCCGGCAATGCGTATCTCGCTGGCCGGGTTCACAAACCGAAACATCGCCAGTGCCCGCAGACAGTCGCGAGGATTCAGTTGGTCGACGCCTTCCAGCGGCGTGCCGTCGATGGCGTTAAAAAAGTTGACCGGAATCGACTCCGCCTTCAGGTCGCGCAACTCGATCGCCATGTTGACCAGGTCGATTGGCTGCTCCCCCATACCGATGATGCCGCCGGCGCAGATTTCCATCCCCGCGGCGCGGACCGCGTGCAAGGTGTTGACGCGGTCCCGATAGGTGTGCGTGGTGCAGATGTCGCTATAAAACCGCTCGCTGGTATTCAGGTTGTGGTTCACGCGGTCGACGCCGCAGGCGGCCAATTCGGCGGCTTGTTCCGGCGTAAGCAGGCCCAGGCAGGCGCAAATCTTGAGGTCGAACTGCTGCTTGATCTTGGGAACAATCGTGGTCACGGCCTTCATTTCCCGCTGCGACGGTCCCCGTGCGGAGATCACGATGCAATAGGTCTTGGCATTTCGTTCCGCGGCGGCCTTGGCCCCCTCCAGCAGTTTTTGCTCGCTCAGCAAGTTGTATTTGGGAATTTCGGCGTCGGATACCTTCGATTGCGAGCAATAACCGCAATCCTCCGGGCAGAGGCCGCTCTTGGCATTCATCAGAAAATAAAGCTGCACCGTATTGCCGAAATGGGCGCGGCGCAGCCGATAGGCTGCCGCCAGCAGTGCAAGAATCTGCTCGTCCGGCGACGCCAATACCGCCAGCGCCTCGTCCGGGGTAAGCGAATAGCCGTCAAGTACCTGCGTGGCAAGTCCATCCCAAAGCGTCCCCACTCCGTTTTCCGTGCGGTTTATCATCGACCGAACCTCTCCTCGCCTTATGATTAACTCTTGGCAACCCGCGTCGATCCTGCGACAATCGATTGAGACACATTGTCACGAGAAATCCCCCAGAGTTCAACGCCGGTGAGCATGCATTACCTCGTACGATTCGGCACGATGGGACATGTCGGCACCTTCCGGGCCGCCGAGCCGGTCCGCTTTCCCCGCGGCGCGAAGGTTATTTTGCGGAGCAGCCGAGGGCTGGAAGTGGGGCAAGTGCTGGCCGACGCGGACGTTTTCGCTAGCGGCCATGCTGGCGAAGGTGAGTTGCTGCGCCGCTTCACCACTGCCGATGAACTCGTAGTCGCCCGGCTCGAAAAGCATCGTGTCGCGGCCATCGACGCCTGCGGGCGACGACTCACCGAGCGAGGCATCTCGGCCATGCTGGTCGACGTGGAGCACTTGTTCGACGGACAATCGCTCTACTTCTACTTCCTGGGAGAAACCACTCCCCAATTAGAGTTGCTGACGAACGAACTGGCCGAGTTGTACGAAACGAAAGTACAGTTTCGCAAATTCACGGAAGCGGTCGACGCCGGCTGCGGACCAGACTGCGGCACCGACGCCGCCAGCGGTTGCGGCAGCGGATGCTCCAGTTGCGTGATCGCCGAGGCATGCAGCTCCAAAAGCAAAAAACTCCGCCCGACGCCCTCGCAGAATTGACGCCCTGGCAAATTCACCAACGTAGCGGAATTCGCGTAGAGTTCCGAGGCATCAAAGAGGATACCCGGTAAATGCGCCGTCTGCATTCTAGTAAATGCAGCTACGTAGCGGAATTCGCCAAGAGTTCCGCAGCGGTGGAGTGGATGCACGGTACCGATGCCGTCTGAATTCTGGCGAATTCAGCTACGGTATTGAGCCAGCTTGTCGACGTAGGCTTGCGCCGCGTGATCGATTCCAGCCGCGTCTTCTTCGTTTGTCGCGCGGACCACCTTCGCGGGGATACCGATCGCCAGCGACCGCGGCGGGATGATCGTTCCCTCGGTAACCACCGCGCCGACGCCGACGATCGAGCCGCCGCCAATCACCGCGCCGTTCATCACAACGGCGGCCATGCCAATCAGGCAACGATCCTCGACGGTCGCACCATGCACGATCGCGTTGTGGCCCACCGTGACGTTGGCCCCGATCCGGCACGGAAAGCCAGGATCGGCGTGCAGCACGCAGCCGTCTTGAATGTTCGTGCGAACACCAATAACGATGTCGTCCGCGTCGCCACGGATCACGGCGTTGAACCACACGCTCGCTTCCGCGGCGAGCGTCACGCGACCGATTACCACCGCACCGGGAGCGACCCAGGCCGTGCGATCGATTTGCGGCGACGGCAATACGAACGAGGCTGATTTCTCGTTGGCCATCGGCTACTCTCCAAGCTCACCGAGACTCTGCAAAAATTCGCTCATCTCGCCGGCCGCGTGCGAATCGCCTTGTCGGCGAGCTTGCTCGATCCCGTCACGCAGGAAAGTCCGTGCGGCGGATATCTCGTCACGGCGAGCTAATCCTTGCGCCGCCATGAAAAAGGCCGGCACGTGTGGCGGGTCGTCGGTCGTGAGGTCTCGCAGCAGTTTGAGGCTCGCTTCGGCATCCCCCTCTTTCTCTAGTTCCAGCGCAAGGCTGTAGCGGAGGAAAGGATCGTGCGGTTCGTCGGCCAGCATCGCCTCGATTTTTGCGCGTCGGGTGGGGCCGCTACTCATCGAGTTTTTTCCCTGTGATTCTTAGCAGTTTGCCGTTTAGTTTGCCCTCCTCATCCGCAGCGCCGTAGACCGCAACGTACAGCACGCCGTCGTCGGAAAAAGCCATTGCGGCCGGCTTGTCGAGTTGGGTCATCAGCGTCGACTTGACCGCCGGCTTGCCGTTCTCCAAGGCCGCGTCGAGGCGGTACAGGCCGCCGTCGGCGGGTTCAGCCCAAGAAAAATCCAATGCATACAACAGATGGGGCGACTTGGGGCTGTAGGCCAACGCGCCGATGTCATGCAGGCCGGTGGGCAGATTGAGCAACAACCGTCCACTTTCGGCGCTGTAGAAGGTTAGCAACGAGTCACCCGGTTCGCTGATTTCGCCCATCTGTCCGACGACAACTTCGCCGCGCGGGCTGATGCAGATCCCGACCGGCGCGTCGACCTCCACCTCTTCCTTGGTCGCGATAAAGGGGGCCAGCTCGCCCGGTTTGCCGTCCTTGATCGGGGCGCGGGCGACCCAGCCCTTGGCGTCATCGCCATTACACGTCACATAGATCGCGTTCTCGGTCGTGGCAACAGCGTAGAAATTCCCCTCGCCGCTTTCGGTCTTGTCGCTCTTGGGAATTGGACCCAGTTTGAAGGCGGCGTCGTCGACCGTCAGCGACTCGTCCGCCTGGGCCGCCTCAAACAAATACACTAGCTCTTCGCCATCAGGGCGACCGCCGCCACCGACAACCAGATACTTGCCATCCGCTGTAAACGCCAATCCAAGCGGGCCGATCTCGTACTTCGGTCCAGGTCCGTATTCATCCAGCGGAAAACCGGTAATGCAATCCTCCGACTCACCCTTTTCGGGATTGAAGCGAATGATCTTCTGCGCTGCACTATCCGAGACAAACACATGTCCGGTCTTCGGCTGCACGGCGACACCGGAAGGATTTTGTAAACCTTCCAGCAATACTTCGACCTCGACTTCTTCCGCGATCACGAAGAAACAAGGGACCGCAATAATGGCAGATGCGAGACTTAGCACGAGCAAACGCGACATGGCGGGCAACTCCGGTGGGCGAGACGGTACAACAAACTCGTCGTATTCTTGCCGATCCCGGATCGACTGACAACCAGGGCAGGGCGGCGGTCCATCCTGGCATGCATAAATTCGAGGTATCGGGGAATCGACATTTGGAGCAGTTAAGTTCCGGCAGCCAATTGGGAATGACGAATGTCGAAGCACGAATGACAAAAGAAACCAGAATGTCGAATGAACTACTTCGTCCGCTTCAAAAGGCTGAGAGTGACTTACGCGGGTTCGTGCGTCCGTTCGTATTCGGCGATCTTGTCTTCGTGCGCAAGCGTCAGGCCAATGTCGTCCAGGCCGTGCAGCAGGCAGTGGCGATGATGGTCGTGGACGTGAAACTCGGTGTGAAAGCCGTACTCGTCGCGGATCGTCTTCGACTCCAAGCAGACCGTCAGGGTGTGCCCGTCGTGCTTTTCCCAACGTTGGAATAGCTCTTCGACCACGTCGGCGTCGAGCGCGATCGGCAGCATGCCGTTCTTGAAACAGTTGTTGTGGAAAATGTCAGCGAAACTCGGCGCAATGATCACGCGGAAGCCGTAATCCTGCAGCGCCCACGGAGCGT
>JBBDLY010000395.1:0-2686 GCA_040878585.1 Pirellulales bacterium | reverse complement strand
GCATGATGGGTTTGTAGACGTCGCCGGCGCCGGCGCCGTCGCTCGCCTGCCAGGCGAGCGAAATGGAGAGCGGCGTCAAGATCGCCATCGTCGCCCAACTGCTGCCGGTGCAAAACGCAACGACCGCCGAACACAAGAACACCACCAACGGCAACAGCGCGGCCGGCACGGCGTCGCCCATCAGGGCGGCGAGATACGCGCCGGTTTGCAAGCCTCCCTGGCCGGCTTCGTCGGTCGACCGGGTCACGGCGGCCAACGCCCAGGCAAAGGTGAGAATCACAATCGCCGGCATCATTTGCCAGGCCCCGGCCGCCGCCGCCCGTAGGCCGTCGCCTGGGGGAAAGGCCCCATGCGCGTAGCCCAACAGCGCCGCGCAGGCCAGCCCCGCCACCGAGCCGGCGATCATCGCCAGGTACGGATCGCCTTCGTTCATGCGCTGCCAGATCGAAGCGTCGGCGGCACCCGCTCCGCCTCCTGTTTCGATCAATACCCACAGGATGGCGGCCACGGTAACAACGATCGGCGCGACGGCCAGATACCAGGCGCGGGTGCGTTCGTTTTCCGGACGCAGCGCGGGGACGTCGTCGTGCAACTCGGGCGCGGCCGATTCGCCCGCCCCCTGCGCGGCGAGCGTGCGGCGCTCGGCGGTCAACATCGGGCCGAAGTCTCGCTGACTGACGGCAACGATTCCGACGAACGCCAGCGCCAACAGCGGATAAAAACGGTACACGATGGTGTCGACAAACACCTGAGACGGGCTGAAGTCGTCGGCGGCTGCGCCGGTGGCGCGCAGCCCGTCGTCGATCAGGCTGATCTCCATGGCGACCCAGGTGGAAACGAGCGCCACGCCGGCGACCGGCGCCGCGGTCGAGTCGACCAGGTAGGCCAGTTTCTCCCGCGAGATTCGCAGCCGATCGGTCAGCGGACGCATGGTGCCGCCCAACAGCAGCGTGTTGGCGTAGTCGTCGAAGAACACAATCAAGCCCAACAGCCACACCGATACCTGTCCGCGGCGGCGGTTGGTGGTGACGTGCTGCATGCGGTTGATCAGTCCCAACATGCCGCCGCTGCGCTGCATCACGCCAACCATCGCGCCCATCGTCAACGTAAAGGCGAAGACTTGCAGATGGGCGACGTCCGCAATGGCGCCCCACAGCAGGTCGCGGCTAAGAATCACCAGCGTCGCCAGCGGACTGCCGTCGGCCAGGATCGCCGCCCCCAGCAGCAGGCCAATAAACAGCGAAACCACGACCCGCCGGGTGGCAATCGCCAGCGTGATCGCCACCAGCGGCGGAACCAGGCTCCAGAAGCCATAAGGGTGATCGCTAGGATTGAGCACAACGCATCAGCCGTTGGAAACAGATCAGTAAACCACGAAGGTTGCAAGATGGGATAGCTGATCGCTGACAGCTAACGATGTGCCATCCATCAGCCAAGTCCTTCGTCGAATATAGGAACTGCTGGGTGTTTGATTATTGCGTATGTCTGTTGGTATCGTCGAGTTTCATCTGCGTGTTTCTGCGCAATCTGCGGACGCCCCAGCGTGGTTGTCCGCAGATGACGCGGATACTCGCAGATAGTGTCAGTAGCTCCGATCTCTATGTTGCGAACAACTTGACAACTTTCATGGTGGCGACGCAAGCTGTCAGCAAGGTGCCATCCATCAGCTAAGTCCTACTTCAAGGAATTACTGAAACTCGTCGGTGCGTTCAGGAAGGCTGATAGTGAACGTCGCGCCGTGGCCCGGTTGGCTGTCGACTTCGATCTGTCCGTTGTGGGCGGTTACGATCCGCCAACACTTGCTCAGGCCGAAACCGAGTCCCCGGCCCGCTTCGCGACCGGAGTAGAAGGGATCGAACAGATGCCGCCGCGCGTCGGCCGAGACGCCCGGCCCATTGTCGCGGACGATGAGCGTATGCCATGCCCGCGTGCGGCCCGCCGGCAGGCGTTCGTGAGATAGTCGCAACGCCATGTCGATCACGCCGCCGCCGCCGATCGATTCGATCGCATTGCGGACCAGCGCCGAGACGGCGACCGCGATCTGCGTGGCGTCGACGGAGACTGCCGGCGCTGTGCGGCAATCCTCATACTCCCCGCTGAAGACGATTTCGATGCCGCGCTCTTCAAGCTGGGCGGCGAACTCCGTGAGCACGCGGTCGACCAACTCTGCTAGATTCGTCTCCGCCAGCTTGGGTGCCGGAGGTTCGGCGAACAACATCATGTCGGCGATCATCTCATGGGCGCGAAACGCCTGGGTGTTGATCTTGGCCAGTGCGCGGCGGCGCTCGGGATCGTGCTCGTCACGGAGCAACAATTGGGCGCGGCCGGCGATGGAACCCAACGGATTGTTGATCTCGTGCCCCGCCCCGGCCGCCAAGGCGACCATCGCCGAGAGCTTTTCTTGCTGCAGGGTCGTCTCGAACGTCTCTTCCAGTTGTTGCAACCGCTGCTTCATTACCAACAGCGCATGCAGGCGATGGTGGGAGGCGGATTGCGGCGGCTCGCTCCGTGGACCGGCGAAGAACGGCAACAGTTGTGCCGCCCCGTGCGAGTCGAGCCATGCGGCCAACTCTGCCAGCGACGAAGCCGGTTCGCCGCAGGCCCGCGCCCAACTGCCAAGGCCGTGATCCTCGGCGAGCAGCGCTTGCAACTGCGACCGTCGCTGGGCCTCGTCACTGGAGAGCCA
>JBBDLY010000394.1:0-2695 GCA_040878585.1 Pirellulales bacterium | reverse complement strand
GAATATTCTTCTCCGTTCACTCCGTTGCCTTCTGTTCAAACAGGCCTCGAATTTGACGTACAACGCCAAGCAAATTCGGAAGTTATTCTTGAGTCGTTCCTAAGCTGCCGGCGTGCAGTTCCGCTGCGTGCATGCCGTTACCGCCGCGCCGGTTCGGCAGGTCCCTCGCTGTGAGGTCGCGCGCCGGTAATAACGGCGCCGGGCAGCGATTGTTGCGCGGAGTCCGCCCGAGTCGCCGGCCAGTTTGCATCGACTGGCGGCCCGGCGGCTCCGTCGGCCAGCGCGGGCGATGCGAACAGAGAATGCGATGAACGATCGCCAGGGGCGATTTCCCACCTTGTCGCAGCAGGTCTTGTTCCAGCAGCTCGTGTCCCGGCAGCCGGTGACCGCTGCTGCTGCTGCTGCTGCTGCTGCTGCTGCTGCTGAGCAATCCACATTGCGTGTTGTTGCTGCTGTGCGTGACGGGTGGCGGCTTCTCGGTCGAGCATGGCCAGATGGTCTCTGAGAATGCGGCGCATCTCGAGGACGGTTTTGGGATGCCGATGGATGGTTTGATGCTCGGCCGGTACCGCCAGATGCGTCGCGGCGAACTTCGCCTGAGCGCTAGGCACCGGCACCACGCCGTCGCTGGGACCGTGGAAGCGGCTGAACCAGTTTTTCTCGTCCACTTCGCCATAGATGTTGTTGTAGGTCACCCACGGTGGACGGGGCCGATTGCGCAGCGCGACCAGCGCCGGCGAGTCGGGCGAGAGAGTGTCGATGCTGGTCGGGAGATTGAACTCGTGTTTCAGCTTGAGCACTTCGCTGTTCTCCCGCTTGAGCCGATCGGTCAACTGCACCAGCGGTTGCGGCAGCGAGAAGAATGTTCGCGCCAACCAGCGCGTCATGGAATTGGACAACTGGCTTCCCTCGTGCGGTGTGGCGATCGTGACCACCCGCCGCACCCCGGGGTTCGCGCGAAAATAAAACACCTCGGCCACCTGCTCGCGGGTTTCGTCGTCGAGTTGCAATTCATGGAACGGCTTGTCCGCAACGAGATCCCAGAACTCGTCGCCGCTGTCGACCGCTTGCAGCTTGGAGACCAGGCCGCCCATGCTATGCCCGACCAGCACCATCTGATCGAGCGCAGGCTCTCTGCGATGCGGATCAAGCTCTCGCCGCAACTGCGCCAGATCGCGCCGCAGCGTGTCCCCCGTGTAGAGGAACGGCTGGCCGGTGGGATAGAAGTAATACCAGAACTGATAGCGGGCGCGGATCGTCGGATCGCCACGGAGGTCGTTGAACATCTCCACCCAGGTAACCGGAGACGACCACAGGCCATGCACCAGCACGACCGGAATTTTGTTCGGCTGGTACGGTTCCATCATGAACAATCCGTGATGTTCCTGGGCCGTCTCGGGTTGCAGCATGCCGAACGTCGACACCGTAAAATCGTCGAACTGCATCTTTTCTAGTCCATAGGCGATCGGCGTGGTCAGATCGCTTTCTATCGGGACCGGCCGGCGCGCCACGTTCACATGATTGGCGACCAGGGGATCGATCAATTCCAACGTGGCGCGCAGCCGCGGCCGGCGATCTCCGCCGGCGATCATCGCCGGATCGAGCCGCAAGAAGGCGGTCACCGGCAGGGCCAAGGTGTCGGGATAGAAATTCTCCACCTCCAATCGCCGCTCGGGCGGCGTCGGCTCCGGCGGACGCTTGCGAATGGCGATCAGCGGCACGCCCAGCCCGTAGGTTCGGTAGGTGTTGGCGATGCCGGTGGTTTCGAAATCGGAGACGAACTCGAACCGCTCGACCTCGTGGCCCCGCCAACTGACGTTGCGGGCGACTACCCGCAGATCGATGGTATGGTTCAAGGCGTTGCAGGTATAGACGCTTCCCGGCTGTAGTCGGCCCTCTTCGACGATGATCCGCAAGGCCCGATCGAGCGAGCTGTTGTAGAGACTGCTAACGAACCGGAACTGCGGATCGTATTCGTTGCGCTGATCGGCGAGCCGCGGATCGAACAGGTAGAGATAAGCATGCGCGACCGAGGCGGCGTAGATGTCGAACGCCCGCTTGCGGTCGACCGGTTCGATTTTTTGCCCCGCCAGGAACGCGATCTCGGCGTAGGCAGCCAGCACCTCCGGCGACTGCTCGCGCTCCAGGTGTTGCTGCAGGCCGGCCAGCAATTCCTCCGGCTCGCCGTCGAGTTGGGACTGCAAGTCCAGCCGCCGCAGCAAGGCGGTAGTTCGCTCCGAGGGCCGCAACGGCTTTTTTACCCAGTCGGCCACCGATTCGTTCATCCAGGGGGCCAGCGAATTGGTGCGCACCAACCAGGGGGTCGAACCGCAACCAGTCAGGTAAATCAGCGACAGCGCCCACAACACTAGCAACTGCCGACGAAACGCCGGATGAAGCAGCAGTGACGGGTAAATCGGATCGACGCGGCGCATGGCAACCCCTGGCGCTAACTGCCCGGCAACGGCCGAGCAGGAGAACTTTGGTGCGCGTAGATACGCAATACCAACGCATTAGTCAACGCCGATTCGAGGTTGGTCGCGATCGGGGGGGCCGCTGGAGTCTTTATCGAGCGCCGTGGAAAGGACAGAAACATCCTGGGGCAGAAAAATGGGGGAGATGACTTTCGCCAATCCGCCCTAAAAGGGCAACACAACCCATCGCAGGGCAAGGCCGTGCGAGCGAACCGCCGGGT
>JBBDLY010000393.1:0-2708 GCA_040878585.1 Pirellulales bacterium | reverse complement strand
CCTGCGGTCATGGGCGGCATCCAGTCGTGGGAGCTGAGCTGAACCGGGTTTTCCTGTTCCGCGCCGACGTGGAGTCGGGTGAATTCATTGTGGCGGCCGCTGACGTCGTCCCACCAGGAATCGTAGAACTCCGAGAGCTTGGCGGCCACTTCGGGGTGCTGCCGAATGAGGTTGGTCTGCTGGCCGGGATCGGCCTCGATGTCGTACAGTTCCTTGTTGTTCACCAGTCGCCAGCGGTCGGTCATGACGCTGGTATTGCGCCACTTGACCGGATCGACCACGCGCTGGTTCTCCACCACGAGCGTGCGCTGCGTCCAATCCGGGGTGTCGGGGTTTTTCAGCAACGGTACCAGCGAGCGGCCGTCGAACTTGAGATCGGCGGGCGGCTTGACGTCGCAAAGCTCGAGCAGGGTCGGGAGGATGTCGATGTGAGCGGTAAGGCGGTTCACCTCGCTTCCGCCTGTCAAGCCGCCGGCGGGGTAGCGCACGAAACAGAACACCCGGTGGCCGCCCTCGTAATGAGATCCTTTGCTGCCGCGCATGCCGCCGTTGTAGGTTTCCGACCAGGTCGACCGCTGGTTGTTCGGGTAGGCGCCTGGTCCCATGCAGGTGCCGTTGTCGCTCATGAAAACGAGGATGGTGTTTTCAAGCTGTCCTGATTCTTCCAGCCCCTTGAGCATCGCGCCGAGGTTTTCGTCGAAGTTGTCCAACATCCCCCAGTAGGTGCGCAGCGTGTTGCTGGTATCGACCTCCTTGTATCGGGCGCGGTTGCGCTCGGGAGCGTGGGGCCGAGTCTGGTGGGCGACGTTGGTCGGCAGATAGAGAAAAAACGGCTGGTCTTTGCTCTCGTCGATAAAACGCAGTGCCTCGCGGAACCAAACGTCGGTGCAGTAACCTTCGAACGAACGCCAGGTACCGTTGTCGTTGTAGTGATCGTCAAAGTAACTATTTCCCCAGAAGTCGGGCGCCTGGCCGACGCCGCCGGCGCCATGGACGATGGCGTCGTCGAAGCCGCGGAAGCGGGGCGCATACGGGTAGGAGTCGCCGAGGTGCCACTTGCCGAAGACGCCGGTGC
Organism: Pirellulales bacterium; assembly: GCA_040878585.1. GTDB lineage: Bacteria > Planctomycetota > Planctomycetia > Pirellulales > UBA7805 > JBBDLY01. Next base: position 1,633 of record JBBDLY010000393.1, on the reverse strand, counting down.
GGTAGCCGGCGGACTTGAAAATCTCGGCGATGGTGGTCTCGTCGCCGCGCAACAGGTTGCGGCCCATGATGGTGTGCCAGACGCCGACGCGGCCCGAATAGCGCCCGGTCATCAGCGCCGAGCGGGTCGGCGCGCAGGTGGGATCGACGTGGAACTGCTCCAGCCGCACGCTTTCGCGGTGCAGCCGATCCATGTTCGGCGTTTTTAGGTGCGGATGGCCGTGGGCGGCGATGTCTCCGTAGCCGTGGTCATCGGTCATGATGAGGATGACGTTGGGCTTCTGTTGAGAGAACGCAGGCGCGGCGAGGGCGCAGAAAACGAGAAAGATGCTCACGATTTTCATTGGTGGCTCCACTTATTGGTTCAGATTGATCCACCCAACCGGCTTGCCGGCGGGAATGCTTTGACGGTAGGGCGCGAGTTCTGTTTCGAGATCCTGCACCACCTCGGGGTGCTCGGAGAACACGTTGCGCTGCTGCTGGGGATCGGCTTCGAGGTCGTAGAGTTGCGCTGGCGCCGCGTCTGGGCGAAGCTGGCCGTTCTCGTAATCGCTGTGGCTGCGGTTGGTGAACGGCAGGGCGGGGCCGTCGGAAAAGAGATGGTCGCCAGGTTTTTTTCCTTGGAATCCGCCCGCTCCCTGCGCCGGGATGTAAACCCATTTGCCCTTGCGGATTCCGAGATGCTTGGGACTGTTTGGCGTGATGACCATCATGTCCCGCACCGGTTTCGCCGGGTCGCCGGTGAGGCTTTCGAGCTGGTTGATGCTGTCGATCCCCTCGCCTTCCTTGAGTTCGCGGCCGGTTATTTCTGCGAAGGTGGCGAGCAGGTCGACCAGATTGAGCAATTCGTCGGACGTGCCGCCCGCCGGGATGTGGCCGGGCCATTTCGCAATGAACGGTACGCGGTGACCGCCCTCCCAGGCGCCGAACTTGAAGCCCTGCAACTCGCCGTTGAGCCGATGTCCGGCCTGCCATGCCCGTTGGCCGCTTTGATTGAGCATGCCGCCGTTGTCGCTGGTGAAAATGACCAGCGTGTTGTCGGCCACGCCCATCTCGTCGAGCGTGTCGAGCACGCCGCCGACCATCCAGTCGAGTTCGTGAATGAAATCGCCGTACCGGCCGCATTCGCTGGTGCCAACGAAACGCTTGTCCGGCGTGAAGGGGTGATGGATGTGGGTGGTGGCAAGATAGAGGAAAAAAGGCTCATCGGGCGATTGTTGCTTCAGCCAGTCGATCGATTTTTCCCGCAGGGTGGTTCCGACCTGTTCATCGTCATACAGCCGGTGCGCGGCCTCCGCGCCGCCGATCTTCGCAGAGGAACCTTTTTCGGGAAATCTCCGGGTGACCGACGGTTTGCCTTGAACGAGAGGGTCGTCTGGATCGAGTCCGACGACCCGGTGGTCTTCGACATAGACGAAAGGCGGGCCGCTATTCACGCCCGGGTTTCCGAAAAAGTAATCGAAGCCGAGTTCCAGCGGGCCGGGTTTGAGTTCGCCGTTCCAGTCCGGTTTCGGATCGCCCATGCCGAGGTGCCATTTGCCGATGCAGGCGGTGGCGTATCCCGATTCTTTAAGCATCGAGGGCAAGGTCAGAGTCTTGGTGTCGATGGTGAGTTTCTGGGTCCAGGTGGGGGT
>JBBDLY010000392.1:0-2718 GCA_040878585.1 Pirellulales bacterium | reverse complement strand
GCTAGCGCCCTCCGGCTGATGTTTGATGCCGATTTTCTCACAGCCTTGGAGGCGTGAGGCTAGTGAAAAAAGATCCGAACGATCCACGTCTTGCGGATGTTCGGACGCACGCGTCTGTCGGAAGCACTTGCCCCAGGGTAGTGGACAGTTTGCTCCCCCGCTCGCTGCGACAACCTCCCTGCTGCCGGAAATCCAGCGTCGCACTCCGGGTGGCCATGAAGTGCGGCTTTCCCAGATCGTCAGCGAGCACACGGACGGACGACTCCACTATGAGCCGATTCAGTTCGTGTTGGCCGATTCACAATCGCTGCTTCCGCTGCCGAGCGTCCAAGGTACCGCGCAGCCGCCGGCGGTCAACAAGCTAGCACCGCCGCGCGGCGGCCTGAATCGCAATAGGTATTTGCTACATCGGTAGTTAGCGATTTTCCACTTTTTTGCGAGCAAGTTTGCTAGCTGGAGGAGATCCGGAGTAACTCGTCGTAAAGCCTGATATATCGCTCGAGCATCATCTCGACGGAAAATTCCTCCGCCGCTCGGGCGGCGTTGGCGGCGCCCAATTCCGCTGCCAGTGCGGGCTGCCGCGCGATCGAAACGATACGTTGGGCCAATGCTTGCATATCGCCGACCGGCACGATCTGCTCAGCCCCCCGCGGACCAAGCAACTCGCGAATCCCTTCGACGTCGGTGGCCACGACCGGCAACCCGGCGGCCATCGCTTCCAGCACGACGTTGGGCATGCCTTCCCAATGAGACGGCAGCACGAGTAGCTCGCTAGTCTTAAGGATTGCCGGTATGTCGTCCCGCAGCCCCAAAAACTCGATTCGGTTTCCCAACCTGCCGGCGACCGCCTGGGCTTCGCCGAGCAAGGGCCCGTCGCCGACGATCCACAAGCCATGCTGCGGCAGGGCGTCGAGGAATCGGGAGGCATGGTGAATCAGTTCCACGACGTTCTTCTGGGCGGCGATTCGCCCGACGAAGGTGATGGGGCGAAACGATGGATCGCCGACGGGCAGTGCGTCGCGAAAGGTGGAGACGTCCACTCCGTTCGGTATCACGACCAGGCTCGACTCCGGCAGTCGACCGACCGACCTGGCATAGTCCGCGACCGCTGCGCTCACGCAAACATGCCGCGCCGCCGAGCGGACGAAGATGCGTTCCACCTTCGCTCGCCAATTGGCCGTTCTCTCGGCCGCGCGGATGCCAGTCACGTGGAGTTCGACGCCCGCCCGCCGCGCCGCCAGTGCCGCGGCAACGTTGGCGTGAAACATCATCGACTGTACCAGTTGCGGCCGAGAGCGGCGCCAGGCATCGCCCAGGCGGCGAATCAGGCCGGGGCCGTCGCTAACGCGCGTGGCATCATAAAAGTACAATGGCACGTCGGCTGCCTCCATCGCGTCGACCAACGCACAGGCGTCCGGCACCGGCCGTGCTTGCAGCACGTGAACCTCACAAGCGAACTCCTCACGCGGCAGCCGCGTCGCCAAGTGGCTCAAACACCGCTCCGCCCCGCCGATTCCCAGCGAGGTAACGCAAAACGCAATGCGACGAACCTGGGGCATGGCGAAGATTTCGGATTTCAGATTGTGGATTGCGGATTGTCGAGAATGGGGATATCGGTGGGTGGGGTTCGGATTTAGGATTTGCAGTAACGGTCCCCTGAAAACTGAAACCTGAAACCTGAAACCTCACCATGAGCGAACTCGACCAGTACGACTACGATCTCCCCAAGGAGCTGATCGCCCAGGAGCCGTTGGTCCAGCGCGCCGACGCCCGGTTGCTGGTGGTCCGCCGCGACGAAGGGAGCTGGGAGCATCTGCATGTCCGCGATCTGCCCGAGTTGCTCTCGCCGAGCGATTGTCTGGTATTCAATGATACCAAGGTCGTGCCCGCTCGGCTGGAAGGGTACCGCACGCTTACCCGCGGCCGTTGGGAGGGCCTATTTCTGGAGGCGGAAGAACATGGCCTGTGGCGGGTGCTCGGCAAATCACGCGGAAAGATCACGCCCGGCGAAACGGTTTCGATCGTCCACGGCGCTAGCCAAGATGAGCTGCTGCTCGAGATGATCGAGAAGCGGGAAGGGGGCGTCTGGATCGCCAAACCGCACAGCGAAGAGGAGACCTTCGCCTTGCTCGCCAAGATCGGCAAGGTGCCGCTGCCGCATTACATCCGCGGCGGCGAGATGCTGGCCAGCGACGTCGACGACTATCAAACCGTCTATGCCAAGCAGCCCGGCGCGGTTGCCGCCCCGACAGCCGGCCTGCACTTTACCCAGCGGCTGCTCGCCGGCCTGCGCGACGTTGGCGTCGGCGAGGCGTTTGTCACGCTGCATGTCGGCATCGGCACGTTTCGGCCCATCACCGCCGCGACGCTTGCCGAGCATGTGATGCACCAAGAATGGGCGCAGCTTACCGAGGAGGCAATCGAGACGATCCTTCAACGTAAACAGGCCGGCGGCAGAACCGTCGCCGTGGGCACCACTTCCGTGCGCGTGCTCGAATCGGCCGCGATGGAGGGAACGCTGCAACCGTTCTGCGGCCAGACCGACTTGTTCATTCGTCCACCCTATCCGTTCCGTGCGGTCGATGCGCTGATGACCAATTTTCACCTGCCTAAATCAACGTTGCTGGTGCTGGTCAGCGCCTTCGCTGGCAGAGAACTGATCCTCGCGGCCTACGAAGAAGCCGTGCGGCAGCAGTATCGCTTCTTCAGCTATGGCGA
>JBBDLY010000391.1:0-16940 GCA_040878585.1 Pirellulales bacterium | reverse complement strand
TTCATCTCTGGACCGAGCACGATGTCGACGCCGGTGAACTTGACGAACGGGAACACGCTTTCCTTGACCGAGACGTGCGAGGGAATCGGATCGCTGGTCACGCCCAGATCGGCCAACTTCGCGCCGGCCATCACCTTGGCGGCCAACTTGGCGACCGGAATGCCGGTCGCTTTGCTCACAAACGGCACCGTGCGGCTGGCCCGCGGGTTGACCTCGATCACGTATAGCACCTGCTTGCCGTCTTCTTTCTTCACGGCGTATTGAATGTTCATCAGCCCGATCACATTCAACGCCTTGGCCAGCGCGTGGGTCGCCTCCTTAATCTCCTGCACGATCGGTCCGGCCAGACTGTACGGCGGAATCGCGCAGGCCGAGTCGCCGGAGTGGACGCCCGCTTCCTCGATGTGCTCCATCACGCCGGCGACGATCACTTGCTCGCCGTCGCAGATGGCGTCGACGTCGACCTCGATGGCGTCTTCCAGGAAGCGGTCGATCAGCACCGGCTGCCCCTCGGCGGCGATGAACGCCTCGGCGACGAACTTTTCCAGTTGCGTCTTGTCGTAGCAGATTTCCATCGCCCGGCCGCCGAGCACGAAGCTGGGCCGCACCAGCGCCGGAAAGCCGATCTTCTCGGCCTCGGCTCGGGCCTGCGACATGGTCCGCGCGATGCCGTTGGCCGGCTGCTTGAGATCGAGCCGCTGTAGCAGTCGCTGGAACTTCTCGCGGTCCTCGGCGTTTTCGATGGTGTCGACGCTGGTGCCAATGATCGGCACGCCGGCGGTCGACAGCGCGCGGGCCAGATTCAGCGGGGTCTGTCCGCCGAACTGCACGATCACGCCGTCCGGCTGCACGCGGTCGCAGATGTTGAGCACGTCTTCGGTCGTCAGCGGCTCGAAGAACAGCAGGTCGCTGGTGTCGTAGTCGGTGCTGACCGTTTCGGGGTTCGAGTTGACCATGATCGACTCGATCCCCATCTCGGCCAGCGCGAAGGCGGCATGGCAGCAGCAGTAGTCGAACTCGATCCCCTGGCCGATGCGGTTCGGTCCGCCGCCGAGAATCATGATCCGCTTCTTGTCTTGCTTCTCAGGCACCTCGTCTTCGGTTTCGTAACTGCTATAGAAGTACGGCGTGTAAGCCTCGAACTCGGCGGCGCAGGTGTCGACCGACTTGAACGTCGCCACCACGCCCAGCCGCTTGCGACGGTCGCGGACTTCCAGTTCCGACGTGCTCCAGATGGTGGCCAACTGGCGATCGCTAAAACCGAACTGCTTGGCCCGGCGCAACAGCGGTTCGTCGGCCGCCTCGAGTCCGCCGGCGAGGCTGCGAAGTTCTTCCTCCAGTTCCACGATTTCCTGCAGTTGATCGAGGAACCACGGATCGATGTTGGTCAGTTCGTGAATTTCTTCCAACGTCATGCCGGCCTTCATGGCGTAGCGGATATACCACACGCGGCCGTCGCGCGGGGTGGCCAGGCGGGCGCGGATCTCGTCGATCTCCGGCTGCTCGTCGGTGCCCCAGCGATCCTTGGAGTCGCACCCCAGGCCGAAGCTGCCGACCTCCAGGCCGCGAAGCGCCTTCTGAAACGACTCCTTGAATGTGCGGCCGATCGCCATCGTTTCGCCGACGCTCTTCATCTGCGTGGTCAGCGTACTGTTCGCCTCGGGGAACTTCTCGAACGCGAACCGCGGAATCTTGGTGACCACGTAGTCGATCGTCGGCTCGAAGCAGGCCATCGTCTCGCGGGTAATGTCATTGGGCAACTCGTGCAACCGATAGCCGACCGCCAGCTTTGCGGCGATCTTGGCGATCGGAAAGCCGGTCGCCTTGCTGGCCAAGGCCGAGGAGCGGCTCACGCGGGGATTCATCTCGATGACGATCATCCGGCCGTTGTCGGGATGGATGGCGAACTGGATGTTCGAGCCGCCCGTCTCGACGCCGATCTCGCGCATTACCGCCAGCGAGGCGTCGCGCATCCGCTGGTATTCCTTGTCGCTGAGCGTCTGCGCGGGGGCGACGGTGATCGAGTCGCCCGTATGGACGCCCATCGGATCAAAGTTCTCGATCGCGCAGATGATGACCACGTTGTCGTCGACGTCGCGCATCACCTCCATTTCAAACTCTTTCCAGCCGATGATCGATTCCTCGATCAACACCTCGGTGACCGGCGATTGGTCCAGGCCGTTGCGGACCAGCGCGTCGAACTCCTCGCGGTTGTAGGCGATGGCCGAGCCGCTGCCGCCGAGCGTGAAGCTGGGCCGCACCACGCACGGCAGGCCAACTTCGCGCATCACTTCCCGCGCCGCGTCGACGGTCCGCACGCTGCGGCCGGTGCAAACGTCGAGACCGATCTTTTCCATCGCCGCCTTGAACTGCTCGCGTTCCTCGGCCTTGGCGATCACGTCGGCCCGAGCGCCGATCATCTCCACGCCGTACTTCTCCAGCACGCCGTGCCGCTCCAGGTCCATCGCCAGGTTCAACCCGGTCTGACCGCCGAGGGTGGGCAGCAGTGCGTCGGGCCGCTCCTTCTCGATCACCTTGGCGATGATCTCCCAGGTGAGCGGCTCGATATAGGTGCGATCGGCCGTGGCGGGATCGGTCATGATCGTGGCCGGATTGCTGTTGACGAGGATCACTTCGTAGCCTTCCTCGCGGAGCGCCTTGCAGGCCTGCGTGCCGGAATAGTCGAACTCACAGGCTTGACCAATCACGATCGGGCCGGAGCCAATCAACAGAATGCGGTGGATATCGTCTCGACGTGGCACAGGTCGGGGGTTCCTAGATACACGGGATCTCCTCGGCTAATCCGCCATGAGCGGGCCGCCGAGCGGCTACTAAAATTTATCGAGGATACCACGCGGCGCCTGCGGTCGACAAGCAGGGGCGACCAGCAGGGGGCGCTGGCCAGTGTGTCGATTGCTCCGATTGGATCGATTATCCGGCCGAAATATCCCGTGGATTGGGCGTCACTCGCACTGGCGAACCAATAGGCAAAACCGGACGGGCCGGCAGAACAGATTTCCTGGGATTCCTCCTCACAATTGGCAAGACCTGACGTCGCGGCGCCGCGCGGCAGGATTTATTGCAATGCAGCGACCGAAGCATGACTCGACGGCCCCGCCCTAAACAGACTGAAGCGGGCCACAGCACATTTCCCATAGTTGACGTGAACGGCGCTTGGACGTTGCCCCTCTCAGGTCGCAACGAACGGCGCCGCCCGGTTCTAATTTTTTTTTGACAAGGAACTCGTGTTATGAAGAAACCGCAACGAAAACGCCGCCAGCGACTGGCGCGGCGACTGGCTTACATGCTCTCACTAGGCGCGGCGCTGGCGTTCGCACACGATGCGTCGCACGCTCAGGGAATCGGCCCGCACTTCGGGGCGGGCCATCTGGCGGGCGAATCGGTCGGGTTGGACGACGGCTACACCAACTTCGGCGCGTTCCTGCCGATCGTGCGGCCTTACGACGATGTCTTGCTGTTCAGCGACACGCAATTGCTCCTCTACAACGAACAGACCGCCGCGCTGGGCGCCAACCTCGGACTCGGTGCACGCTACTACGATGCAGAACTCAATCGCATTTTCGGCGGCTATGTGTACTACGACCTGCGAAACATGGACCTGGCGCGATACGACCAGATCGGGTTCGGCGTCGAGACGCTGGGCGAGGTGTTCGATGGCCGCATCAACGTCAACCTTCCCACCAATACCGACGTCGAGCAACTGGCGACCAGTTTTCTCGCCGCGCCGACATTCGGCGGACTGATTGGGCAAAACATCGTCGTCGGCGCCAATCACTTTCAGCAGGCGCTGTCGACGGTGGACGTCGAGGGGGGCGCGTTGCTGACCGGCAACGAACGCTGGCAACTCAAGGGCTATCTGGGCGCCTATGGCTTGTTCGGCGAAGACACCAGTGAGTGGGGCGCTCGTGGCCGTATCGAACTGCGACTGCAAGACGAGCTATGGGTCAACGGCTACGTGCAGAACGATCCGGTCTTCGGCACCACCGGCGGCATGTCGTTTGAATATCGATTCGGCGTCGATTCCGCCTCGCCGAGTTCCTATCTCGACGTTGCCGCGCGGATGGGCGATCCGGTGCAGCGCCGCCGCCACGTTGCCGTGGCGCAATTGCAGACCGAGCTTCTGGCCACCGCGGCAAACATTCCCATCACCGTACTGCACGTCGACAGCAACGCCTCCGCCGGCGGAACCGGCGGCGTCAACGATCCGCTCAACACGTTGGCTGCCGCCTCGAACCAGCCGCAAGACATTGTGTTCGTTCACGGCGACAGCGTCTTCAACGGCGAGTCGATGGAAATCACCACACTCGCCCAGCGATTCCTGGGCGAAGGCGTACCGCATACGTTCGACAGCGACCAGGGGACGTTCGCGCTACCCAGCGTCAATCCGGCCGGCGCGACGCCGCAGATTCTCGGGGCGCCTGGCAATGCGGTGACCGTGGCCGCCAACGACGTCGAGGTGTCCGGCTTTGCGGTCAGCGGCGCGGCCGACAGCGGCATCTTCGGCGACGGCGTGAGCGGCTTCGACGTGAACCGCAATACGGCCAATCAAAACGGCATCGCGGGTATCTTCTTCGACAACGTCAACGGCACGGGATCGATCACCGACAACATCGCCAACGAGAACACCGACGCGGGGATTGCCGTCGTCGGCATGATGACCGGCGACATTGCCGGCAACACCGCCGATGACAACACGGCCGGCCCCGACGCCACCGGCATCTTTATCGAAGGCGTCCTGGTCGGCGATCTGGTCGGCAACACGGCCAACCGCAACCATGAAAACGGCATTGCCGTCATTGGCCTCGTCGCGGGCAATATCAGCGGGAATACGACCAACAACACGGTCGACGACTCGGGTATCTACGTGTCGGGAGGCGTCATCGGCGACATTGCCGACAATACTTCCAACAACAACGGCTTGTTCGGAATTGAGATTGGTGCGGATGTGCTTGGCAACATCACCGGCAACACCGCGGAAGAAAACGCCGAGGGCGGAATTGGAATCGACGGCAACGTCACCGGAAACATCATCGGCAACGTCGCCAATCGCAACGAAGCAGTGAACGGCTTGATCGAGAGCGGCATCGGCATTGGCGTCACGGGCGACATTGTCGGAAACATTGCCGACAACACGGCCAACGCCAATCTCAACGGCGGTCTGGTCTTCGGCGGGTCGGTCACCGGCGACATTTCCGGGAACACGGCCAACGACAACATCCTAACCAACTTCCTGGGTGACGGCATCCACGTGGAAGACTTCGTGCTAGGCGACATCGTCGGCAACACCACCATCGGCAATGAGGGTGAAGGTATCGCCGCGCTGGGAGGCGTGCAAGGCGACGTTACCGGCAACGAGTCGAGCTTCAATCTCGACAATGGTCTGCGCGTGTTTGGATCGGTCGATGGCAATGTGACCGACAACATCACTAGGTTCAATGACGGCGTCGGGATCGTGGTATCAGTCGGTGTGACGGGAGATGTCGCCGACAACTTCGCCGAAGCCAACCAGTTGACGAATATATTCATCCAAACTAACGTCGACGGCTCGGTGACCGACAATATTGTCAACGACAGCGTCACCGGCGCCGGTCTGGTCGTACTCGGCACGGTCGCCGGCGACGTCGACGGCAATATCGCCGGCGGGAACCAGCAAGGACTTCAAGTCGGTGCGGTTGATGGCAATGTCAGCGGCAACGTGGCCAGCGGTAATACGCCCGGTAGCGGTATCCGGATTGTCTCGGGCAACGTCGGTGGGGACGTGTTGGACAACGTCACGAACTCGAACTTGACCGGCATTAGCACCGGAATCGGCCTGATATCCGGCAACGTGCAGGGCAATACGGCCAATAGCAATAATAGCGATGGCCTGCAAATCGTGTCGCAGGTCGCAGGCAACGTTACTGAGAACACGGCGTCGTTCAATCTCCAAAATGGCATCGAGTTGCTCGGGGGCGTCGACGGCGACGTCTCGTGGAACGAAACGCACGACAATGGCGTCCATGGAATCGAGATCGACATCAGCGATGTCGGCGGTGACATCGCCTTCAACCAGGCAACGCTCAACGACGGCAGCGGCATCGAGATCGGAAGCTTCGCCGCTCCCGCCCTGCCGCTGAACACGATCGACGTCGGTGGCGGAATCTTCGGCAACAATGTGAGCGACAACGTGCTGGCCGGTCTGCGAGTCTCGGGCAGCGTGTTTGACGACGTCAGCCTGAACACCGCCAGCGGCAACGGGTACGACGGCGTTCTCGTATATGACGGTGTCGGCGGAAGCGTGCTCGACAACGTGACCAACGACAACGGCCTGTCCGGATTGCACGTGGGCGTTGTGCTGGGAGACGTGCTCGGCAACACGGCCAACGAGAACTTTATCGACGGCATCTTCGTCAGTAGCGGACTCGGCGGCACAGGCAATGTTGGTGGCGACGTGATTGGCAATACCGCCGACAACAACGGCGACGACGGTATCGACGTCGATGGCACCGTGTTCGGCACATTCGGACCAAACACCACCACGGGAAATGGCGACCAGAACGTCGAAAACTAGCAACAACTCCCGCCTGGGAGTTTCGGGCGACCGGGGCGTTCCGCAACTGCGGAACGCCCCTTTTTTTGCTTGATATCTGGTCATACAGCCAACCGCTGCTATAATCTCCCCTGTTCCAGCGAGTTTTGCCAGGACATTGCCACGGGAGTTTGTTCTATGGCGGCACCCGACGAAGCCTCGAATTGGGCCTATCTGCTGGAAAGCGCACGTGCGGGAGACGCCGAAAAACTCGGATTGTTGCTGCTGCAAGTCAGCAGCTACTTGCGGCTGTGCGCCGCCGAGCGGCTTGAACCGCGGTTGCGCTGCAAGCTGAGCGAATCGGATTTGGTGCAGCAGTCGTTGGTCGAAGCGGCCGCCGGCTTCCAGCGCTTTCGCGGGCAAACGGAAGAGGAGTTTCGCCGTTGGTCGGCGCGGATCTTGTATCACAATCTGGCCGACGCCAAACGCCGTTTTCTCGGCGCGGTGCGCGACGTGCGTCGCGAGGAATCCGGCTCGCAACTGACCTCCGCGGTGGCGCCGCACAAAGGCCCCAGCAGCCTGGCCCGCCGAGGCGAATTGGATCTGCAGTTGATCCAGGCCCTGCGACGACTGCCCCAGAGTTATCGACACGTCATCGAGCTGCGTCACGCCGAGGATTTGTCGTGGGAGGAAATCGGTTTCCGCTGCGACGTTTCCGCGGAGGCCGCTCGCAAGTTGTGGACGCGGGCGATCAAGCAGCTCCAGGCAATCCTAGTCGGCGACGAGAGCCGACTCGACAAGCAATAATCATCTCGCGTGTTTCCTAGTCGTTCCGCAGACCCGATCCCCATCTTGCCCGGCCACTCGAACGCTCGACCCCCCACGCATGACGACCGAATCGCTTGATCGCCCTGAACTGCCAGAAAACGAGCCGCCCGAGGCTGCGCTGGAAAGTCTGGTCGCGCGCTTGAACCGCCTGTGGCCGGACGGTGCGCCGCTTCCTTTGGGCGCCTCTGACGGGGCGGAGCGTTCGCGTATCGGCCGCTATGAGGTGATTGCCGTGCTGGGCCATGGCGCATTTGGAATCGTGTATCACGCCTACGACTCGCAACTCGATCGCGACGTGGCACTAAAAATCCCCCGCCCCGAGGTGCTGCTGGATGCGTCCACGCTAGCGCGGTTCGAGCAAGAAGCGCGCGCCTTGGCCCGCTTGCAGCACGAGGCGATTGTGCCGATTTACGAAGCCGAATTGACCGGTTCGACCCCCTATATCGCCTTGGCTTATGTGAACGGCCCCGATTTGGGCCGTTGGCTAGACGGTGCTCGGGAGCGTGGCGAGGCGGTGCCTTGGAAGGAAGCCGTCGCGCTCATCGCCGCGCTGGCCGACGCCGTTCATCACGCGCACCGGCACGGCATCGTGCATCGCGATCTCAAACCGAGCAACGTGCTGCTGCTCCGCAGGGACGGATCGACGTTGGCCGACGGGGCGTTGTCGAACTATCAGCCCCAGCTTACCGATTTCGGGCTGGCCAAGCTCGCGCAAGGCAAGTTGCAAGATACCCGAACCAGCGTGATTATCGGCACGCCGCTGTACATGGCCCCCGAGGTGCTAGTCGGCCGGGGTGGTGCGACGGCGGACGTCTATTCACTCGGTTGCCTGCTCTACGAGCTACTGACTGGCCAACCACCCGTCTCGGGCGACAACCATGTGGAACTGCTAGACAGCCTTCGAGAGACGAAGCCGCCGGCCCTGAAGAAGTACCGTCAAGGCTTGCCCCGCGGCCTGGAGGCGATCTGCCGCAAGTGCCTGGAGAAGAATCCGGCGGCACGCTATACCTCGGCGGAAGCCCTGGCGCGTGATCTACACGGAATCATCCGCGAGGAACATGTCGCACCCAGCCGCGCCTCGATCTTCACCCGCCTGCGGTACTGGATCGGCCAGCCGCAGCGAGCACGCGAAGCGGGATGGTACGCCTTCTGCATCAATTTGGCAGCCGTGGTATGGCTGGGAATCGAACTAGTCGCCGTGCGAGTTTTTGAGGTTTACACGGCGGAAGACTATGCCTCCGGGCTGTTGGAGGGCATGCTGGCGATTGCCGCCGTCCATGTGCCGATGGCCTACCTCGGCTGGTTGACAATCCATAAGCAGTGTTGGGCGGCGTGGTGCGGAGTGGCCATCTCGCTGGCGCTGGTTGGCTTAATGACCGCATGGCAGATCGGATGGGTCGCGCCGTTCGAGCCGGTTTATCGCGACCTGCCGTATCATGCATTCGCCTTCGCCATCCAGACGATTGTCACTTACCTTCTTCAAGCGGCGCTGTTCGCCTGCGCGATCGTCGCTCTGCGGCGATCAAGAATCAAAGAGTGACTTTCAAGTGTGGCAATGAGCAAACGGGTTCGGCAAATTGAGCCGCACCCCAGACTCCCTCGCGAGACTTGGTAAGAAAGTGGAGCGCCGGGGAATCGAACCTCGATTTCCTGCTTGCAAGCCAAGCGTCTTCCTGTTCATGGTAGGCCGGAGGCTTGAGGCCGGAGGTAGAATGGACGTGATCGTCCTCCAGCCTCCAGCCTCAAAAAACGCAGAGCGGTTCTTCTGGTCGCTCAAGCAAGGGGGGACCCAACACGAATCAATTCGTGCGATTCAGATCGGCGCGTAAGTCATTTGCTTGAATGCACTTGTGGCGGACATGTGTTCTTTTTTAAAAATTCATGTCCATAGTTCTGCATATTGTACGGGGAGAATATAGGACGCCTGTTTATCGTGCCGAAGTTTGCAACCATCCGAATCTCCCGTCATGGGCCTTTCCGAAGAATTCGTCGTGCGTGAACTGCTGAGAAACCAGTCCAAGCTGGTTGCCTTTGCCTGGACCTTGCTGCGCGATCCTCATCAGGCAGATGACCTCTTTCAGGATGTTTGCTTGGAGGCGATTTGCAAGCGGGCGGAGATTCACGACGAGACGCATCTTTTGCCGTGGGCCATGCAAGCGGTTCGCTTTCGGGCCATCGATCTGTTGCGCGCCAACCGGCGTCATCACCGTATTCTTTCCGAGCAGGTTGTCGACCGTTTGCAGGCCAGTTGGCAAGCCGTGCCGACGGTCGACAAGCAACGAACCGAAGCCTTGCGCGATTGCGTCAGCGGCTTGTCAGGATACGCCAAGCAATTGGTGAAGCTGCGCTATGTCGACGGCCTGGCGGGCAAGGATGTGGCAAAACGGCTCAATCGCAAGGTCGAAACGGTCTACAAGGCGCTATCACGAGTCCATAAAACGCTGGAAGAATGCGTCCGCAGGCAATTGGACAAGGAGCAGACCGATGGTTGATCCAGGCTCCAGATACGATTCTGGTGCGCATTTTGAGTTGCTGGTCAAGTTTCTAGACGACCGGCTCCAAGTTGAGGAACTCACACGACTAGAAAAGCTGCTGTTGGATGATACTCGCATCGTAGATCAACTTGCCAGTCTGACCGTGCAGATGCAGATGTTGCGGGGATCGTTGGCTTCGGAGTTCACGGCGGCGCTCGATATGCCGGCCAACGACCCACTGCTTACGCCTGGTTGTGACGGAATGTGGATGCGGTGGTGGAGAACGCTCAATCGAACGGTCGGCCAGCCCATACCGATATCGCTAGTCATCGCCTCGTTGATTATGTCGATCATCGTGCTTGGCCTGGCCTCATGGGACGTCCCGGCATGGCGTGGAGCAAGCCCCGCAAACGATCTGCCCGCGTTCGTGGCGCGCGTGGTCCGCACCAATGAGGCCAGATGGTCGGACGCGACCGAAGTCGACGCAGGCCGAGTTACCGACCTGTTCGAGGGACAGCAGTTGGAGTTGATCTCCGGCTTGGCCGAGATCAAGTTCGATGAGGACGCGGTGGTCGTCTTGGAGGGACCGAGCCGGTTCGAGATTCAATCCAGCGGCGCGATGCGCCTTATTTCCGGCTCACTGCTGGGTGAGGTGCCGGCGGCGGCGGTCGGCTTCGTCGTCGTTACCCCGTCGGCACGGATCATCGATCTCGGCACGGAGTTTGGCGTCCACGTCGACCGCGACGGCAACGAAGAGATGCACGTCTTCCAAGGATCGGTTCAAGTGCTTGCCGGCGAGGCCGAGTACGTTCTCACGTCGAATCAAGCATTGAAGATTAATCAATCGGCAACGCTTCGAACGACTGCCTCCAGTCGCGACTTTCACAATCACGGCAAACTGCGGCGGCCGCCTGCCGAGATCGCCTGGGGCGATCCGCAAGTCACCGAGGGACCGCAGTGCCTGATTGCCGGCCCGGTGGTGTTTGCCGTCAATGGCGGACCGGCGACCACGGCCGGCGGGATCGACTTCGAAGCAATCGACCTTCCGGAAATGGGCGTCAAAAGTAGTATCTACGACGATCAACCGATCACCTCCACCGGCGACGTCGGTTTCGACCTGCTTTTAAGCACCTCCGCCGTGCTGCAGGGCGAACAGCGCGTGCTGCCCATCCGCAACCTGGAGGTCGGCCAACGGTATCGCGTTCAAGTCTTCTACAACGAACAGAAACCGGGGCCGCGCGGTTGGGACGGCAAACGGCGGATGACGTTCGACAACGACTCGGACCCCGACAACGGCAATGAAGTCGACGTGCCGGCGGGCAGAACGGACGAGCCTGGCCCGACGGACGACTACGGGTGGCACGCCGTCGGCGAGTTTACCGCCGTGTGGCCGGTGAAGAGTCTCGTGATGCGGGCCAACGACTTCGCCAATGTGCATGTGACGGCGGTGCTAGTCGTGGAGCTTGCGAGTAATGAAGACGCGACCGACGCCACGGAGGTCGATTCCGATTGAAGGCTAAAAGCAGTTCCGCGAGGGAACGCCGTTACCATGTACTATTTGTTTTCTATTTCGAATTCTCCAAAATAAGGAGCAATCTGATGTCCCGGATGCTTAATTCAACACGAGTCTATTTACTCGTTCTGTTCGCACTTTCGCCCGCGGTTGCAAGTCAAGCGGCCACCATTCCCGGCGCGCCCGAAATCTGGCTCAAGGACGCCGCCACCACGTTCGACGGCACAACCTGGCTCGACTCCAGCGGCAACGGGCACGACGCCACGGCGGTCGGTTTTCGGGCGGCGGGTAGTAACCCGACGGATTATCCTGCGACGACCTATTCGGCGGGTACAGCCAGTACTCAGTTCGGCGTTTCCGGCCTCGCCTTCGACGGCGACGTCGACGACCTGATGCGCGCCGGGGATACCTTTGCAACCGAGTCGGACGTGACCGTGTTCGCCGTCTATTCTACGTCGATAGCGGACGGCAGTACGCGTCCGGTTGGCATCGGCTCTGTTTCCGCCTTGGGCGGAAATCAATCCGTCAACCGGCCCTTGTTCTATCTCGCCACCGACGGCTCTTTGCGGTACGACGACGGCAACACTCCGGGAGCAGGCCCCAACCCGTTGGATCAACTGCTGGTGCGTGCCTCGCGCCTCGATTCAGAGTTCGTCACGGATTGGATCGATGGCGTGGTGAATATCAGTCCGACCGACACGATGAATTTCCCAAGCGGGCTGGGAGCGGGCGCGGATGCGTTGTACCTGGGCGATGTTCGTGCAGGCTTCACTCCAACCGGTAGCAACGGTACCACTTCATTCGCAGACCTGTTTATTTCGCAGGTCGCCGTTTATCGTTCTGCGTTGAGTGACCAGGAAATTCTCGATATTTCCACATTCTTGCAAGCCAATCCCGATGGCGTCGCCGTGATTCCAGAGCCGCGGTCGATCGCGCTGGGGCTGGTTGCCGCGGCGGGGGTCTGTTTATTGCTGCGTCGCCGCCGGCACTGCTAAGCCCGGCGTGCTGGATTTATATCAACAAGGACACAACCGTTTGGTAAGTCAAATGAAACGTCGCAACGGATTTACGCTGGTCGAACTTTTGGTCGTGATTGCCATCATCGGCATCTTGATTGCGCTGCTACTGCCGGCCGTGCAGAGTGCCCGCGAGGCGGCCAGGCGGTTGCAGTGCAGCAACAACCTCAAGCAGTTCGGCTTGGCGCTGCACAACTATCACTTCTCGCATGGCAGCTTTCCGCCCGGGGCGATCGGCCGCGACGTGACCAACGTCGAAACGCCTAGCGGCAAGCCGCGCACGGGGTTTTGCGTCTTTCTGCTGCCCTACATGGAGCAGGGCAACGTTTTCGCGGCGTATGACTTCAGCCTGCATTTTTCGCATCAAGACCCCGAGTTGGTCGGCCGCTACTTGCCGTTCTACCATTGCCCTAGCGATCAATCGATCCGCCAGGATGTTTCCGACGACAACTTCCAGGCGTACAAGGGCAACTACGGCATCAATTGGGGCACGAATACGTTTCTCGATCAAGATATCGACCAGACAGGCGATCAGCCGCGACGGGCGCCGTTCTGGGTGGAGTATTCGGTGTCGACGGCTGGGATTCGCGACGGTACCAGCAATACGCTGGCCATGATGGAGATGCTGCAAGCGCCGGCTCAGGATGCCTCGGCCGAAGTCGACCGCCGCGGCCGGTTATGGAACGACGTGAGCGGCTGCTACCAGATTACGACCAAGCTTACGCCCAACAGTTCGGCCCCCGACCGCGCCCGCTGCGTCGACCGGCCCCAGATGAACCTGCCTTGCACCAACGTCGGCGCAGGCAACTTCGCGTCACAATACCTGGCCAGCCGCAGCCGGCATCCCGGCGGCGTCAGCACGCTGCTGTTCGATGGTTCGGTGCATTTCATGACCGACTCGATCCATATTGATCTGTGGCGAGGCTTCAGCACGCCCGCTGGGGGCGAGGTGGTGACATTGCCATGAGAGTTCGAACTTTATGTTGGCTGCTGTTGGCGGTCTTGGCCATCGGCTGCGGCTCCGGCGACGACTATGATCGCGTGGCGATCTCCGGCGAAGTTAACTTCGCAGGGCAGGCGTTGCCGAACGGCTCGATTTTGCTTCAGCCGCTGGCAAGCGGCCCTTCGGTCGGTGGTGACATTACCGACGGCCAATTCGAGATCGAGCGCGCGCGCGGCCCGGCGCCGGGCAGCTATCGAGTCGAGATCATTTCGTATCAGCCCACCGGCAGGCAAATTCCAGACGCCGACCGCCCCGGTACGACCGTCGACGAGATGGTGCAGGTCATACCGGAATCGTACAACGACAACAGCCAGGTCGTTATCGAGATCGCAGCCGACGGAGAGAACCATTTCGATTTCGCCATCGAGGGGGCACGGTAATGTCTTGATTCGCAAGACGTCGTTTACTAGCGCGCTGCAATATACGCGCGCTGCCATTCGTTTTAATGGGAAGTAGAGATCATGAACGTAAAGACTTCGGTTCAACGTTTCGTATTTGCATGTTGCACCACCGCTTTGATCGCAAGCAGCGGGAATGCCAGCGTCATCTACGACAATCAACAGGGCGTCAACGGCTGGAATAATGATACCAACGTCGCGACGATCTCCGGCTACACGGTTAATGAATCCTTGGATAACCGCGTACTGGTCGTCGTGGCAATGTACGAAGGCAACGTGTTGGGCAATGTTACGTTCGACGGCACTCCCATGACCAAGGAAATTGCGGACGCTCATAACGGTGCCGGCGCGGCTATCTTCTATACCGTCAATCCGACGGGCACCGGGGACATCACGGGGACTTGGGGTGGGAACAGTCGCCGCCAACTGCGTGCGTTCACCCTAAGCGGAATCGATACGACCGATCCGATTCAAGTGAAGCAGAAGGTGGTGACCAGCAACGTCAGCCCGCTCGAGGCAATCAGCCTGACGACGACGGGGCCTTCCTACATCGTCGATGCAACCAGCATGAACAACAACGCCGACCCGTTTACCATCGACGGCGCTGATCGAGATGTCAGAGTAGCGGACGGCAACAACCCAGGTGGTTGGCGGTTTGGATTCGCCACGCTCGATTCCGGCGCCGCGAATACCTTCGACTTGGGCTGGACGTCCTACGATGACCGCGGCACTTCCGTTGCGTTGGCGTTCAATGTGGTCCAAGTGCCCGAACCGGCCACGATTCTTATTCTTGCGATCGGGGCGGCGGCCTTGTTGGTTCTCCGCTGGAAACGGGGCTGAATTAACCCACAAGCATCAAGAAATCTGGCCGCCGCTAGTGCGGCGCTCCCTAGAATTCCTTACTTTTGAAAGACTTGAAACTGCCATGCGACTGATCCTACGAGAATACGCGGATACCATCCGTTTCGCGGCCACGCTGCTGCTGATCCTTGCTGTTGGTGGGGGCGGAGCGTTCCGTTCCACGGCGATTGCCGACGATGCAGACGGAACAGCCAGGCCGCCATTGCACCGCAAGGTATACGCCCATTACATGGGATGCTTTGTTCCCGGCCACGGCGCCTTGCGCTGGCATATGACAAGCGGCCTGGCGACCATGAACGCCCCCCGCGAGGTGCGCGGCGGTAAACCGCTGGCCCGCGATCTGGCGGGTTTCGCAAAAAACTCGCAAGGCGGCACCTATCGCAACTTTGCATTGTCGCCGCAGGATCGCGCGCTGACGCTGAAGGAGGCGGCGGACTTGGAAATTCGCCGCGCCATGCGAATCGGCGTGGATGGCTTTACGTTCGATGCCTGGGCAGGGCAAGAGGACGCCAAGGAGCTGTTTGTCGCCATGATGGAAGTCTGCGAAGAGAACGAGTATCCCTTCGAACTAACCATCAGTCCCGACGCCAACTGCCTTCCCAAGGACGCGGGCGGCGTTCGGGGTGGGTACATTCAGGAGATCAAGTGGCTATTGGACAACTACGGCGATCATCCCAACCTAGCCCGCCGTGACGGCAAGCCGCTAATCATGGGCTATCAGTCGACATGGCCTTGGGTTCATTACTTGCAAGGTTTGGCCACGGATAAAGGGCTTGAGGGCGAAGCTTGGAAGAATGAAGTCGCCCGACTGCGGACCAGCGAAGAAGGTTGGAAATTGATCGGCCCCTCTTTTCGGGACATCGAGCGGCAGGTGGGGCACGACATCTATTGGCAGTACGATATCTCGGCGTTTGACGTTGGTATCAAAGGCCGCAGGCCGAAAGACCTGTTGGCCCAAGCCGCACCGTTCATCGCACGGGATTTGCCGGCGGTGGGTTCCTTTCGGCATCTTGGCGAGCAGCACGAGGCCGTTGTTCAGGCCGTGCTCGAAGCCGGCACCGAGTGGAGCGAACCGATGTGGTTGCAGTACGAAAATTACGGCTACTATCAGGAAGCCAGCCAAGGGACCGAGTGGATTCGCACCCGATGGAAGAACGCCAGAAAGCAGCCCTCCACGCTGATGCAATATATTACGTGGAACGACTACCACGAAAATACCAATCTCAGCCCGGGCATCAACACCCGCTACGCCTATTTCGATTTAACAGGCTACTTCATCGAGTGGTGGAAAACGGGCGAGCAGCCCACGGTTGATCGCGACAAGATCTACATCTTTAGTCACAAGTACCCCAAAGGCGCCAAGATCTATCCATTCAAGGGGCACACGCGGCACGGCAACGTGATTGAAGTGTTGACCATCCTTACGCAGCCGGCAACCATCCGCGTGCCGGGACGCAAGTTCGACGACGGCAGCGAAGCCACCTGGGAAGCGCCGGCCGGGTTCAGCGTCCGCCATCTACCGCTGACTCCCGGAGACGTCTCCGCGGAACTCATCCGCGCTGGCGAAGTCCTGCAAAAGTTGGAATTGCCGGAGCCTGTGACCGACCGACCTTTTCGCATGGACGTGGGCAAGACGGCCATTTCGACTGAGTTTTTGCGAAACTGGCAAGCCGACTTCGGCGCCGAGACGCCCGTCTATACGTACAGCGAGTACGGAGACGCCGACAACGATGGCTTGCCAAACTGGTTTGAGATGCTGTGGTTCGGTTCGTTCGGCAATATGAATACGGCGTCCAAGGTCGATCCAGATGCCGACCCGGACGGGGACGGCAAGTCGAACCTACAGGAGTATTTGGAGCAAACCGATCCGACCAAGCCGCCTACGAAATAACAATCCAAGGCCCGGCGCCCTGTTCGCAACTGCTTTGAAATGAGAACGACTGACTTTGCGAGGCCACAACGATGGGTTTGAGCAGGGCCAACAACTTACCCATGGAAACCATTGAAAGCCTCATTGACTGGCTAGCTCAAAATCGAGTCGGTTCGTCCCGCGGACGACTTCGGCCGTCAATTCGCTGGTTCGGGCGGCAAGATATTTCACGGGAACAAACGGCTGCCTGCTGCGCGGCCGGGGAACTCTGCCCGACATATAGTCCGCTTCGCTGAAGCTCTCGTCCTCGACCGGCGGGGCGACAAAGTAGACCTGGTGAGTGCCAACTACCGCACCGTCGCCCGACTGGTATGTCGAGAGTGCGTACTGGCCGTGCTCATCCAGCGTGCCGACCGCGGCTGGGCCTGCTTCGGGCAGGAAGTGAACG
>JBBDLY010000390.1:0-2736 GCA_040878585.1 Pirellulales bacterium | reverse complement strand
GTCGTGGGTGTCCTGCTGTACTTCACGTTCCTACAAGTGCCCCTCCTCCAGTTCCGGCAGGCGCTTTCTGACGTGAAGTTTCTTGCAGCCATGCTGACGGCCAACTTCGTGTTCGTGCCGATTGTCGTCTGGGGCTTGCTGTGGCTGCTTCCGCCGTCGCCGCCGATTCTCCTCGGGGCGGCGTTGGTCCTTTTGACGCCTTGCACCGATTGGATGAACACTTTCACGCTGCTGGGAAAAGGAGACGCCCACCGGACGCTGGCGGCAACCCCGCTCTTGCTGATAACTCAGATCGTCCTGCTGCCCGTGTTTCTGTGGCTGCTGCTGGAGAGCGACACCAGCAGCATGGTGACGACAGGCCCATTCCTTCAGGCGTTCGCTGGTTTGGTCATGTTGCCGCTCTTGCTGGCGTGGCTGACCGAATGGTGGGGCAAGCGGAATGAACGGGTCGCCCGCTGGATTGGGATGTCCAGTCCACTGCCCGTCGTGCTGCTGGCGTTGGTTGTGTTGGTGATCGCCGCCTCGCAGATTCAGCAAGTGTTGGACCACGCTCGACAACTAACGCAGGTGACGTTGCTCTTCGTGCTGTATGTGGCGTTGGCAGCGGTCATCGGTCGGCTTACGGTCTGGCTTTATTCCCTGCCACCGAAAGTAGGCCGGGGCGTGATCTTCAGTACCGGCACTCGCAATTCGTTCGTCGTGCTGCCGCTGGCGTTGGCCTTGCCTGCCGAATGGCAACTCGCCGTGGCCGTGATCGTCATTCAGGCGTTCGTGGAGATGCTGGGGATGCTCGTTTTCATCCGACTGGTGCCGGGATGGTTACTGCGTGAACCAGCCACATGAGGGCCGCACTGGGGGGTACCGCCCACGAACGCCGCGTAGCGCGCGTGCAGAAGTCACTGCGCGCCCCGCACGTTGGACGGCTCTCGGCCGGATCGCGGGCGGACGCTAAGTCGCCGTCGTCTCTTGATAACCCTTGTCGGTCTTCGAGGCGATCAGCTTTTCGGCATGCTGAAGGGCCTTCTCCTCATCGCCAAAGGCCTTGGTGCTGGACTGGCCGTCGGCCCCGATGCGGCCATAGCGGACAGTCACGTCACAACCGGCAATGGAGATCTCCCAGAACTTGGAAGAATTGCCGCCGACGTACTCGAAGTACCGTGTGCTGGCGGAATCGGTAACCTTGGCCGCCGACTTTCGGGCCGCTGAAGTCTTTGAGGCTGCGGTTTGAGTCGACGATTCGTTCCCGCCTGGCGCTTCCTGATGCCCCCGGATGAACGACGGGAACCGCGGCACACCGCCATCGGTCAACTCCTGATACCGAAACGTGATCACACTGCCGATCGGCGGCGGGCTTTCGCGTTGGGCATCGCTGAACCCGGTTCCTACGGAGAAGCTGGTTCCGTCCGGCAGCTTGACTGCCAACGCCCCCATGCGGCCCTTATGCCGGCCCTTGCCCTTCACGTGATCAACGACACGGGCCTCGGCATCGTGGAAGGACTTGACCTTTAATAATGTGGTCGAGCGTCCCGCTTCGTACACAGAGCCAGGTTCCCGGAGCATCAGTCCTTCGCCACCCAGCGACTCGATGCGCGCCAGTTCTTCCTGCAAGTGTTCCAGACCGCGACAGCGGTCCTGCTGGAGCACGCGGGCATACTCCGGTTGCCGATCGGCGAACGTCGCCTGGAGAAACTCCAACCGGGCCTCGAAGCCGCCGGTGACGGCAGGCGCGTCAAAGGTGACGAACGTGATCTCTTTCCAGTGGTCGCTTTGGTCCTGCCGGCGCACAATGCTCACGGTTCGTTGAAACGACTTGCGGGCCAGCCACAGTTCGCCGTCCAGCGGGTCGCTGGGCAAGCCGGCAACAAACCAGTCAGGGGCGTGCAGCTTGTTTCCTAACCGAGACAGAAACTGTTGGCCGTCCCAGTAAGCCCGGACGCCGTCGAGCTTCTCGCTCATCCACCAGCCGTCGAGATCTGCTTCGTTTTCCCAGGAGTGGGCCAGCAGCAACGGTGGGGCGTCGGCCTTGCCGGCAGGCTTGGTCGACTTCTCGGGGAGCGGGCCGCCGATTCGGTCCTGCTCGGCCTGCTCGCCGCGATACTTGCGGAGGTGCTTGCAGGTGCGCCGCTCGATTCCTATGGATTGGTTTCGCCAGGCGGGGCAGGTGCAGGAATAGACGCCGCCAGTGTTTTTGAGCACGTACGGCGCACGGGCCGAACCTTTGATTTCGACCGTCTCGCCATCTTGCAGGTCGGGCATGATTGTTCCTCGCCAATGGAATAATGCTAATGGGGCCTACGTCTTGGCGGCCTCCGAATTTCACTGCCGCTCAGTTTGCCGGCGTCGCCACTTCCGGCACGAGACCGAATTCGCGCAGGGTGGCGGCGATGCTTTCGCAGACGTCGGCCCCGCTCCAGTCCTTTTCCGGGTTGTAGAAGTCGCCGCTCTGGCCGGTGTCCAGGTACAACAAGTCCTGGACGGACTGGACGATCTGTTCCAGTTCTTCACGTGATAGTTCGCTTATCAGACGCATCTTGTTCGCCAGGTGTAGCTGCTGATTGCAGGTGATTCAGCGTATATGGTAGCACAACTGGCACCGTAGCCGCCGCTCAGTTATTTGACGGATCGCGATTGACCCGGCGGCGGCTTTTGCCGCCCACAGCCTGATGCTGATAGATGCCCGGCTGATCGGCCGACAGGCACCGCCCGCTGGCCCAAGTTCGCAGCCTCTCGACCGAT
>JBBDLY010000389.1:0-2737 GCA_040878585.1 Pirellulales bacterium | reverse complement strand
TCTCGCCCATGCACATGCCAACCGTCGGCAGATCGGAGGTCTTGATCAGCCGCAGCATCCGCAAGCTGTCGTGGGGCGAGTTGGCCATGGTGGCCAGCTTGACGATGTCGGCGTCCTTCGACGCCAGGCGATCGTGAATCGCCGACAGGTCATCCGGCGTCTTGCGAAAATCGTGCAGGCTGACAATTCGCTTCGTCTTGCCGAACCGCGGAATGTCGGCCGCGATTTCATCCTCCAGGTCGACGTACTCCACTCCCTCGGCGATCGCCGTGCGCAGTAGTAGCACGCGCTCGTCCTCGCTGCCGGTCCACTTGCCGCCGTCTCGCTCGCGGCGGCAGGTGACGATTACCGGACAAGGGCGGTTGTCGAGCAGCCGCTTCAACTGCACCTCGCCGCTGAGGTAGTCCAGGCGCAGTTCCACCAACCGCGCCCCCTGCTCTACCAGGTGGCGATGCTCGGCGATCATGTGGCGGTGCCGGCTGCGGCCGATGGAAACGCAAATCATGTGTGGTAAGACCGGGGTTGCGAAAAATATTAGGTCAAAATTCCAAATCCTAATATCTAAATACTAAACAAATTCGAATGTTCGAAAAACGAATGACCAAAACACAAGCAGGTCGCGCTTTTTGGCCATTCGAATTTGGAATTTGTTTAGGATTTAGGATTTGGAAGTTGGAATTTCAACAACTCCACCTTATGTCCGCTTGAACTGCTTGTCGAGTTCCTCGCGGGTGAAAACGAGCGCCGTCGGTCGGCCGTGGGGGCAATGGTGCGCGTCTTGCGCCAACAGCCGCTGATCCAGCAAGGCCGAAACCTCCACCGGGGTGAGCCGATCGCCCGCCTTAACCGCCGCCTTGCAGCTCATCATGTGCATCAGTTCGTCCAGCACGTCGCGCCGATCAGGCGTCTTGCCGCCGCTGAGCAGGCGGTCGACCAGTTCGCGGACCAGCTCGCCCGGCGGCATGTTGGCCAACATTGCCGGATAGCTCGAGATCAGAATCGTCCCGCCGCCGAACGGCTCAACCGTGATGCCGAGCTTGGCCAGCACCTCGCCGGAAGCGAGCACGGCCGCCGCCTCCTCGCTGCTGAGATCGACCGGTTCGGGCACCAGCAACCGCTGCGATTCCAGCGCGCCGGCAAGCACCTTGTCGCGTATTTGCTCGTAGAGAATCCGCTCGTGCAAGGCATGTTGGTCGATCACCACCACGCCGTCCCCTTCCTCGGCGATCACGTAGCGGTTTAACACCTGCATCGCACCGCCGCCGCGGTCGACGCGGCGGATGGTCGCGGGCAAACTGGGCGTCGTCTCGTCGCCGGCTGGCGCGGGCAATGCCTGGCCTTGAGCAGGCTTGGCGTGGTCCTCGTCGTCGTCTTCGTCGTCCAGCCATTCCGGCCGCGGCTTGGTTGCCGCACGATTGAGGTAATTGAGACTCAACGGTCCGTCGTACCGCGCGGCGGCCGCCCGCTGCGCCTCGATCGACTCCGCCGCCACCAGCGTCCCTTGAGTGGATTGCCGCTGGAACTGTCGCTGACTCTCGTCGATCCGTTCGGCCAGTTCCGACTTGGCCCAGCCGACAACGTCGCGGCGGATCGCCTCGGCCGCGGCGGCGTCGTGCGCGGCCTCGTGCTGCTCGCCACCGCTGCCGCCGACGTGGGCGGTCAGGTCGGTCGAGAGAAACCGCGTTCGCAACGTTCCCAGCAGTTGGCTATAGAGCCGCCCGGCATCCTGAAAGCGAACCTCCAGCTTGGTCGGATGGACGTTCACGTCGACCGTCTCGGCCGGAATCTCAAGTCGCAGGCAACTGATCGGATAGCGGCCGGTCATCAGCAGGCCGCGATACGCCTCGCCCAAGGCGTGCTGCAAGGAACGGTCGCGGATGAACCGCCCGTTGAGGAACAGGTACTGCATGCGGTTGTTGGTGCGACTGTGGGCGGGATTGGCCACGTAGCCGCTGAGCGTGATATTCTCATCCGTGCTTTCGACGGAGATCATCTCGCGGGCCAGTTCCGGGCCGAAGAACGCCGCGATCCGCTCGAGCCAACGTTCGGTTGGCGGCAGGTCGTGGATGCAGCGGGTGTTGTGCGTGAGGGTAAAGTGGATGTGCGGGTTGGCCAGCGCGATCCGGGCGAATGCCTCGCCGGCATGCCCCATCTCGGTTTGCGTGGTCCGCAGGAACTTGCGGCGAACCGGCGTGTTGAAGAATAGGTCGCGAACCTCAATCCGCGTGCCGATCGGACAACCGCAAGGGGCGACCTGGCCGCGGGCGCCGCCGGCGACCTCCAGTTCGGCGCCGCTGGACTGCTCCGCCGTGCGGCTGCGGAGTGAAAAGCGGCTTACCTCGGCGATCGAGGCGAGCGCCTCGCCACGGAAACCGAGTGTGCGGACTGAGAAGAGATCCTCCGCGGAGCGGATCTTGCTGGTGGCGTGGCTGTCGACCGCCAACGGCAGGTCCTCCACGTCGATGCCGCAGCCGTCGTCGACCACGCGAATCAACTCGCCGCCCCCTTGGCCGAGCGTCACGTCGATCCGCACCGCGCCGGCGTCGACGGAGTTCTCCATCAATTCCTTGACCACGCTGGCCGGCCGCTCGATCACCTCGCCGGCGGCGATCTTGTTCACGACGCTCGTCGATAATTGCACAATCCGTGGCATACGTTCCCAATCCGTTTCCCGCTACAAGCTATTGCTTATTGCTTATTGCTTATTGCTTATTGCTTATTGCTTATTGCTTATTGC
>JBBDLY010000388.1:0-2755 GCA_040878585.1 Pirellulales bacterium | reverse complement strand
TGCAAAAAGGAATGCCTGTCAGGTTCACGCAGGCGTTGATGCAATCTGACACGACAACCCAACCCAGCATGAAATACCTGAAACACGCTATACCTGCATCCGGTTTCGGAGGTAAAGATGATCTCTTTGTTTGAGCAAACTGAGGGAGCAGGAGACAACTGAGAATACTTTTCTTCGTTCTCTCTGTTCTCTTCTGTTCAAAATCTTGATTATATTGCCACCCTTAGCTCTGGGACCATTGTCCCGTCCGGCAAGTCCCATTTGCATTGTCCGGACGGGGCACGGTACCCGTAACGGAATTCGCCAGAATATCCGAAGGACTTATGCTCGCTCCAACGCGGCGGAACTCTACGCGAGTTCCGCTACGGGGTAGCGGAATTCGCCAGAATTCCGAGAAGTTACGGTTTACTTCGACGCAGCGGAACTCTATGCGAGTTCCGCTACGCGGAGCACTACGGCGTTATCTGACATTACCGAGCCGAGAATTCTCCCAGGTAAGCCTCATAGATAACATAAAGCGTTTAATCAAAGTGGTTTACTGCCATTCGCCACCAGTCCCATCGATAACAGTTGATCTTGTTGGCAACGCTCGCCCCGATTACACTCCCCGCCCTTGCCGTGGGCGACTTTTGGTCTGGGGAGCGGTATGACGCCATAAATCGCGTAATGGTAATGATTATGCCGGATATTCGTGCCGGAAGAAGGCGTCCGCGACAAGACTCGATGCGAACATGCCGGAGCGGAACCGAGTTCCAGACTATTTTTATCGAACAAAAGTTGTTGAATTGAAATCCAGGGCTTTTACAATGAAAGTATCGCCCTGGCTGGAAAACCTTTCACAAACTGGGGCGACTATGGAAATTGCGGTAGCCAAAGGATTTGCGTTATCCAAGTGGGTGGCGGTCGGAGTTCTCCTCGGAGTAGGTCTATTGTTTTGGGCGGGCGGTTGGTGTTCAGGCCAGCAGCCGGCGTTTGCCCAATTGCCAGCGAAGCCGCACGCATCGGGCGCCTCGCTGGTAACGCACACCTCGAATTTGCCAGACGGCGGTCAGCAATTGATCGTCGTCGATTCATCGCGGTTGACCGTCTGCGTGTATCACGTGGACGGCGGCAGTGGCGAGTTGGCACTGAAGAGCGTGCGAGACATACGGTGGGATCTGCAAATGTCGGAGTTCAACGGCGTCCGTCCCTTGCCGCGAGAGATCAAGTCGCTGCTCGATAGTCAGTAGTCTGGCGAATCGGGGGCGACGGCGGCTGCCGCGCGGAACAACCTGTTGGAGCCCCTGATGGCAAAGTATATCGAACTCAAAGAGGCCGCCGAGCAACTCGGCATCAGCACCGACGAGCTGAATGAATTACGCGAGCAAAACGAAGTTCGCGCGTTCCGCGACGGCTCGACCTGGAAATTCAAGTCCGACGACTTGGAAACGCTGTCGACCAAACTCCGCGACCGTAAATCGGACGACGGCCTCGGCCTGGGCGAGGAAGATGCCGACGAAGGGGGCGATTCCATCCTGCTGAGTGAGCGCGAACTGGGCGCCGGCGTGTCGGCCTCCAGCACGATCATCGGGAAGAACGACTCCGGCGACGACGACGATATCCCGCTGGCCAGCGACGATCCTTCCGCGAGCGGCAGCGACGTCTCGCTCGAAAACGAGGACGATCTTGACGACTTGTCGTTGGCCGACTCCGGTCTGGCCCTGGCGGACGACGATCTCGATTCGCTCGGCAAGGATTTCGAGTCCGGCGGCGAGGACGCCAGCAGCAAGACCGCGGCGACGGAAGCCCCGAAACCGAAGACGCCTGCCGAGGAGAGTGGACTCAGCCTCGCCGAGGACAGCGGGCTCTCGCTCGGCGGCGACAGTGACCTGGGCCTCACGGGCGGCAGCGACCTGGGCCTCACGGGCGGCAGTGACTTGGGCCTCTCCGGCGGCAGCGACATGAAGTTGGACGACGACAACCGGGTCGACGACGATGAGATGGACATGGAAGGGGGCTCCACGATCAATCTCTCCGGCGACGACGACGATGAAGAGTTGGTCCTCGGCGGATCGGGCAGCGATGTTTCCAGCGGAGTGGGCGACAGCGGCATCTCCTTGATGGATCCGTCCGACAGCGGGCTGGACCTGGAGGAAGCCTCGCTCGACTTGGGGAGCGGCATCGGCGGCGAGTCGCTGGAACTGGGCGAGGAAGACATGATCACCCTCGGCGGCGAGGACGCCGATCTTTCCGCGGCGACCCAGTTGGGCGGCGAAGAGGACTTTTTGCTGACGCCGCTGGAAGACGCCGAAGACGAGTCGGGCAGCGGTTCGCAAGTGATCGCCCTCGATGCCGACGGCGGCTTCGATGCTTCATCGGCCACCATGCCGGTCGGCGGCGACGCCATGGCGATGCTCGAGGAAGATCTCGGCCCGGTCGAGGGGGGGCTTGCGGCCAGTCCGATCGGAGCGATGCCCGCGCCGCAGCAGCAAGTGGTGACCATCGCCCAGCCGGAGGCGCCTTATTCGATCTTCAATGTACTGGCGTTGTTCGTGTGCGTCTGCGTGCTCTGCCTGGTGGGCATTATGATGTTCGACTTAGTCCGCAATATCTGGACCTGGGGCGAGCCTTACGACACGAACAGCGCGATTTTGGACGCCGTCCGCGAGATGTTCGATCTCTAGGCTTTGCGACAGTGGAAACATAGCGTAGCGGAATTCACCAGAATTCCGAGAGGTTACAGAAGTCGGTTCGAAAGGAGTCGGATCATGCCTAT
>JBBDLY010000387.1:0-17215 GCA_040878585.1 Pirellulales bacterium | reverse complement strand
TGAATCTGTCGGACCAGAACAATCCGTTCGCCGCCACCTTAGAACTGGCTAAGCAGATCGAATTGGCCTGGGTGCTCTGGTTGTATCTGGTGATCTTTCTCGGCATAAACCGACTGTTTATCACCCGGCTGCACCATGTGGCCGCCGTGAACGTGTTTTTGGGATTTTTAACGACGTTGTTGCTGTTTCTAGCCGGCATCGCGGCGCCGGTGCTGGTGCAGTTCTTCGCCACCGGTGCCGGATCGATGGCTTACACGCAACTGCACGTCAGCAATCTCCCGTACACTTGCGTCGAGTTGTTTGCAAGCAGCCGAAACGAGGCGGCCTTGTTTCAAGTCAAGTGGATGCTGGCGGCGGCGGCGGCGGCGGTATGGCTGCTAAATGCTCGGGGGATATGGTTATCGCTGCTGTACGACCGTGCCGCCACGCCGACGCGCGTCGTCGCTGACGACGTCTCCCGCAGCGCCGGTCACGAACCGCGTGAACCCGAAAAGCGGAATCCTTGGGACGAACAAGATGAACGCGCCCAATGAATCCGAGCGAAAGCAACAAGCCGGCCGCGTGGTGCGCGGCTTGCGCAAGCAGTATCCCGAAGCCGAATGCGCGCTGAACTTCTCCAACCCGCTGCAATTGCTGATCGCCACGATTCTCTCCGCACAATGTACCGATCAACGGGTCAACCTCGTCACGGCTGAGCTGTTCGCCAGGTTCCACTCCGCGGAAGATTTTGCATCGGCCAGGCAGGCGACGCTCGAGAAGTACGTTAAGACGGCCGGGTTCTTTCGCAACAAGGCGAAAAACATCAAGGCCTGCTGTCAGGCGTTGGTCGAGCGGCACGAAGGAGAGGTTCCCCAAGACCTCGATTCACTGGTCGCCTTGCCGGGCGTCGGCCGCAAGACGGCCAACGTGGTGCTCGGTACCGCGTTCGGTATACCGAGCGGGGTGGTCGTCGATACCCACGTCCGTCGGCTCTGCAATCGGCTCGGGCTGACGGAGCAGGCCGATCCCGTGCGTATCGAACGAGATTTGATGCAGGTGCTGCCCAAAAAGGAATGGATCGATTTTAGCCACCGCATGATCTGGCACGGCCGTCAGGTCTGCATCGCCCGCAAGCCTCGCTGCGAGGTTTGCACACTGGCGAACTTCTGCCCGCGGATCGGCGTGGCTTGATTATTTACCAAGGAGCGTATTGTGATATTGTCCGGCCAGGAACTCGAGTCGCGCCTGGGGAGTGAAATCCGCATCGACCCATTTGATCGCAAGCAACTGAATCCCAACAGTTACAACCTATCGCTGCACGACGAGTTGATGGTGTACGAGGAACTGGTGCTCGACATGCGGAAGGCGAACCGTGTCCGGCGGATGGAGATTCCCCCGGAGGGGCTCACACTGCGCCCCAATCAGCTTTACTTGGGGCGCACGCGGGAGCGAACCGAAACGCATAACCTGGTGCCGATGATCGAAGGCCGTTCGTCGGTCGGCCGCCTGGGACTGTTCGTGCATGTCACCGCCGGCTTCGGCGACGTCGGCTTCTGCGGCTACTGGACGCTGGAGATGTTTGCCGTGCAACCGGTTCGCATCTATCCGGGCGTGCCGATCTGTCAAATTTTCTACCACGAGATTGCGGGCGAATTTACGCCCTATTGCTCCGACAAGTACCAGCACAACCACGATATCCAACCGAGCCTGCTGTTCAAGGAACTCAATCCCGACGAAGATAGCGACCTGCAGTTGCGATTGGACTTTGGAATTGAGCGGTCTCACAGCTAAACTAGCGACGGTGGTTCTCCTTGCCCGCTCCGGGGAGATTTCCGACGCTTGTTCCGAATTGACGCCCAGCCAAGGGATTGGCGATGTTCTCCGCAAAATGGTTGTACTCTGCTTGGGCCGCCGCATTGGCGCGGGCCGGTTGCCTTGGGCTGATCCTTGGTTGCTGCACGGTCGCCGCCGGCCAACCGACGCCGTTGGATGAGCCAGTTGCGCCGCCAGCCCCAGGGACGGAATTGCTACCGGCCGAGGTTGCCTATCGGGAACTGACTCCGGAGTTGATCGCCGAGCGGCGCAAGCAACTGGAAGCCGTCGAGGGACTCGACGAAGCGCAGCGAGCGGCGTTGACCGCCAGCTACGACTTGGCGGAGGCGAATCTAGCGGCCGCCGCCGAATTGGCCAAGCAGCGTGAGCAGTACAAGTCGCGGATCGATTCCGCGGCGGCGGCCGTGGCCGACCTTGAGCAACAACTCGCCACAGCGCTCGCATCGGAACGGATCAACCTGCCCGACGGGGCAACGACCGCCGAGCTGGAATCTCTGCTGTCGAAAAATCAAGCCGAGTTGGAGGAGACCCGGGAGTCGCTGGCCAAGCTCGAAGGGGAGCAGCAGCGACGGAACGCTCGCAAGGCGGAGTTGCCCCGGTCGATCGCGGCCTTGAAACGGGAGATCGCCGAACAGCGCAACCAGTTGGCGGTCCTGCCGCCGACGGCGTCGGCCGACGCCGCGCAGTTGGCCCAGCGGACGGCGATGGTTTCAGAGGTGCAAAAGCTTACGACTCGGCTAGAGGCCGAGGAACGAGAAGGCCCCGCCTACGACGCCACCGCCCGCCAGCTTGAACTCCAGCGAGACCTGACGGCCCGGCAACTAGCAACCTTGGAGAAACAGGTGGCGGCTGTGCGTGCCGAGGCGGAACGCCGCCGCGCGGCCGACGCCGCCAAGCAGGTCGAGGAAGCCCGCCGGCAAATCGAGCAGCAATATCCTTCGCTGGAAATCTACGTGAAGGAAAATCTCAAGCTGGCCGAGGAGCGGCAGGAACTGACCAGCGCGATGAAGCGGGACCGCGACACGTTGGAAGAATCACTCGCGCGATTCGAAGCGCTGCGTCGCAGTGTCAGCAACATTCGCGCTAAGATCGACGCGCTAGGATTGAACGAATCGACCGGCCTGGCGCTGCGCAATCAGCGGTCGGAACTGCCCGACCCGGCCGAATTGCTGGAGGGCGCCGCCGAGCGGCAAAACCACATCCGGGAGATTCATGAAAGTATTATCAATTTACGCGAGCGGAGAACGAAGTTCGCCGATTTTGAAGCGTATGTCGATCAGCTTGTCATTGATATGGGCATCAGCGGCGAAGGCGGCGACGGCCACGCCGCGCGAGAAAGCGCCCGCAGGATCGCCCGGCAGGAGGCCGACCTCGTCGACGCGCTGCTGTCGGACTACAATTCCTATTTCAATGACCTGGTCGAACTGGACGAGGTCCGCCGCCAGCATGCGGAACTGGTCCAGCAGCAGATCGATTACATCGACGAGCGAACCCTCTGGATTCGCAGCAATTTCCCCTTGACGCTGGGAGACTTCTCGCGGGCCGCCGCCTCGCTGGCGGACATGTTTTCCTGGCGAAAGATCACCTCGGTCGTTGCCACACTGATCGAGAGCGTGCGCAGTCGGCCGTTGCTAAGTTGCTTCGCCGTGATTGTGATCGGACTGGGACTCTACTTCAGCCGCCGCCTGCGGGTGCAGCTTCGCAAGATCGGCGCGACGGTCACCGAATCGCGGATGGCCCCGATGAAGCGCACCGGCGAGGCGATCATAATCACGCTGGCAATCGCGCTCATCTGGCCCGCCTTGATCGGCTTCGTCGGCGTCAGCATCCAACAGTCGTCGTTCGCGGGAGATCACGCCCAAGCGGTCGGCGCGGCGCTGTTTCGGCTCGGCGTGCTGCTGGTACCGTTGGAGTTGCTGCGGCACATCTTGCGGCCCCAGGGACTGGCGATGGCGCACTTCCACTGGCCCGAGGAAGTCTGCCAGCGGGGCCGCCGTGCGGCGCAGTTCTTGTTGCTGTTCACCGCGCCGTTGAGCTTCCTGGTGATCCTCTCGGCGGAAACCAACGGCCCGTCTTCCGACGATCCCTTGGGCCGGATCGCCTACATCCTGATCATGCTGCTGATTGCCTTAGCCGCCTGGAGGTTCATGGGGCCGGGGAGTCCCGTGTTGCGGTGGTTCCGCGCCAGCATCAACGACGCCTGGGCCGTTCGCACGGTGCCGGTCGTCGCGGCGGTATTGATCGCCGCACCGCTGTTGTTGGGGACCGCGGCGGTGCTGGGTTACTATTACACGGCCACCAAACTTACCTGGAAGTTCACCCAGTCGATATGGCTGCTGATCGGCCTGTTGATGGTCAGCGGCGCCGTGATGCGATGGCTGGTGATCGCGCGGACGCGGTTGGCCCGTAGCCGAGTGCGTGAACTGCGCGAGCAGACCGTGCCCGCCGGCGTCTCCCAGGAGGTGGCCAACGACTCGCTGGACGACCTGAACCTCGACACCTCGACCGTTAGCGCCCAAAGCAAGCAACTGCTCCACTTGGCACTGTTGCTGGGACTACTCACCGGTCTATGGATGATCTGGAGCGACGTCGCGCCGGCTTTGCGAAAACTCGATCAGATCCAAATCATTGCCGCAGCCGAACCTGCCGCCGACTCCGCCTCGGCCGATTCGACCTCCTCGGGCGATGCCGGCAGCAACGGCAACGCCGTCTTGCCGGCGCCAATCACGATGCCGTCCGCCGGGAATTCGAACGAGGCTGGCCGCGCGGACGGACTGTCGCTCGCCGATTTGGGGCTTGCCTTTCTGGCGGCGCTGTTGTTCATTGCTTTGCTGCGTAATCTGCCGGGTACCTTGGAATTGCTGGTCTTGCAGCGATTGCCGATGGACGCCGGCGGACGCTTCGCCGTGACCGCCATTGTCCGCTACGTGCTGATCATGCTCGGCATCATGATCGTGGCGGGGTTCCTCGGCATTCGCTGGTCGAACGTGCAATGGCTGGTCGCCGCCATCACGCTCGGCCTCGGCTTCGGCTTGCAGGAGATTTTCGCCAACTTCGTTTCGGGCATTATTCTACTACTGGAGCGGCCAATGCGGATTGGTGACGTGGTCACCGTGGGAGACGTCTCGGGCGTCGTCTCGCGGATCCAGATGCGGGCGACGACCATCACCAACTTTGAGCGGCAGGAACTGGTCGTTCCGAACAAGGAATTCGTCACCGGGCGACTGCTCAACTGGACGTTGAGCAACTCGGTGAACCGTATCACGCTGACGGTCGGCATCGCTTACGGATCCGACACGAAGCTGGCCGACGAGACGTTGCACAAGGTGATCGAGAGCCATCCCGAGGTAATGAACGATCCGCCGCCGCTGATCACTTTTGAATTGTTCGGCGACAGCACGCTGAATTTTGTCTGCCGCATCTATCTGCCCAGCCTCGACAATCGGCTGCAAACCATCCACGAGTTGCACATGCAGATCGATCAGGCGTTCCGCGACGCCGGCATCGAGATCGCCTTTCCGCAGCGCGACCTGCACATCCGCACCATCGACGGCAAATCGGCGCGGCTGCCCATTTCCACGAGCAACGGCGACCTGCCGAACCCGTCGGAGCGTGTCGAGCAGGGGGACGCGAAGTTGTAAGGAATTGCGTGAATTCCACACACACTGCGGCGAACTTCGTTCCTTCGGGATGCGTCTTGAGGTAGAATCAACAATTGTCGGAACCACGACAACGAAGTGGGTCAGGCGATCGCTCGTCGCTGTGGCGAGAGGAAAGTCCGGGCTCCGTAGGGCAGAGTGGTGGGTAACGCCCACCCGTCGCAAGACGCGGGCAAGTGCAACAGAAAGCAAACCGCCTTGCCGACCAGTCGGCCAGGTAAGGGTGAAACGGTGCGGTAAGAGCGCACCAGCAGGCGGGGCGACTCGCCTGGCTAGGTAAACCCCACTCGGAGCAAGGCCAAACAGAAAGGATGCGCCGGCCCGGCGCGATCGACTTTCGGGTAGGCTGCTAGAGACGTCCGAGCAATCGGCGTCATAGAGAAATGATCGCCCCGCGCAACCGCGCGGACAGAACCCGGCTTATCGACCCACTTCGTTGTCGCGGTCCCGCCGGTGCCGCAGCTAGCATGTTGGGGCAATTTTGATCGATTATGCGGATTTTGCGGATTATTCCCGCTGAGGGGTCGATAGAAGGTAGTGCGGTCGGTCTGTTTTGGGCGGCACTTGGTGTTGTCCACCTCCCGATGGGCGGAGGGTCGACGCGGTTCGCAAAATCTGGCCTTTACCCGGCGAGTGCTTCTGGGCAGAATACCGCCTCGAAACGTTTCGTTTGTCCGTATTCGACGCGAAGGATGCGTCGCGAGGAACCATGGTTCCCGTCCAGGAGTCGGACACGTCCGGTCAAGGAAGACCAATTTATTCTCTCGGCAAGGAGCGCTGAACGTGAAATCCCGCATTCTGTTTACCGCCATCGTGGCAAGTTTCGTAGTGGTCGCCGTGAATGCCCAGCCGGTAGCGGCGCAGGCCCCGCGGTCTTCGGTCGGCGGCGACGTCGCCGTAATCGACGTGGCCTACATTCTGAAAAATCACCGCCGATTCGATCAGGCCAAGAACCAACTTACCACCCAGTTCGAGACGGCCGCCAAGGCGCTGGAAGAGGAGAAGAAGGAGATTCTCCAGATGCAGCAGGGCCTCGCCAAGTTCAATCCCGGTACGCCCGACTACCGTCGCCTCGACGAGCAAGTCACGCAGCGGCAAGCGGACTGGAACGTCAAGGCCAACAAGCATCGCAAGGAAATTCAAGAGCGGCAGGCGTCGATCCTGGCGAACGTCTACGTGGAACTGACCAACGTGGTCAAGCAATACAGCATGCAGAACGGGATTGGCGTGGTGATTCAATTCAACGGCGAGCCGATCGATCCGAACAAGACGTTCGACACCGCCCAAGCCATCACCCGCCCGCTGGTTTACGTGGCCCCGAATCGCGACATCACGCCGCACATTCTGGCACTGATCAATCAGAACGGGGGCAACTCCGGCGTCAGCAACTTGCCGCAAGGCGTGCGCCGGCAGTAGCTTGTTGGCTGTTTTCTGATCGTCCCTCTTCACTGCCAGCAGCAGGAGTCTCGGCATGCCTCACGACGCAGGTCGAATAGCGGCCGGTTTGGGCATTGTTTTCGTACGAGCGGATGTGGCATCCGTGGCGAGGGCCAACTGCCAAACGACCATCGCCGATTGCGTGCGAGTCGACGGCTTCGGCTACTTCAGCGGAACGGACGTCACGGTCGAGTTTCGCCCGGCCAAGGTGGACGGCGGAATCACCTTCGTCCGGCGAGATCTCGATCCGCCGGCGCGGATTCCGGCGCGCGTGGAAAACCGGGTCGAATCGCCGCGGCGCACCAGCTTGGTGCGCGGCAAGGCCCGGGTTGAGATGATCGAACACGTAATGGCCGCATTGTGCGGTCTGCGGATCGACAACTGCGAGGTGTGGGTCGACGCCGCCGAGATGCCGGGCGGAGATGGATCGAGCGCGGCCTTCGTGGCGGCGCTCGACTCAGTAGGCTGCGTGGCGCAGCCGGCGGCCCGTCCCAAACTGGTTGTCCGCGAGGTGACGCGTCTGGGAGACGACGAGAGTTGGATCGAGGCACGTCCGGTTCGCGACAGCAGCTTCACGGTGAAGTTTCGACTCGACTATACGAACGCTCCGGCCATTGGCCGGCAGACGGTTCGGTTTCGCGTCACGCCGGAGGTGTTCCGCCGCGAGTTGGCCCCTTGCCGCACGTTCTTGCTCCGGGAAGAAGCCGAGTGGCTGCGTTCGCAAGGGTTGGGTTCGCGAGTGGGATATCAGGATCTGCTGATCTTCGACGAAGAAGGCCCGATCGAGAACGAACTGCGGTTCGACGACGAGTGCGCCCGACACAAAGCCTTGGACGTGGTGGGCGATCTCGGCCTGGCCGGCTGCCAGTTGGTGGGCGAGTTCGTCGCGCACCGGAGCGGGCATCGGCTCAACTCCGAGTTGGTCCGCGCACTGCTGCAAGAAGGCCAGATCATCACCGACGAACGAAAAACCGCGTAAGCAAGTTCACTCTATTCCCGAGACGATCGACAGGCAACAAAACAAGTGGCCGCCGGCAATCATCATCCCATGGCGTCGATCGACCCGCGAGCCGAGCTTGACGAAGACGTCGAGGTCGGCCCGTTCTGCGTGGTCGGCCCCCAGGTGCGGATCGGCCGCGGTACCCGCCTCGATGGCGGAGTGCATGTGATGGGGCGGGTCACGATTGGTGAGTTCAATCGCTTTTACCCTGGGGCGGTGATTGGCGCGGAGCCGCAGGATCTCGGCTTCTCCGGCGGCGACACGCAAGTCATCATCGGCGACCACAATGTGTTTCGCGAAGGGGTGACGGTCAATCGGGCCACCGAGAAGGAAGAGGGCCGCACGGTCGTCGGCAGCCACAATTTTCTGATGGCCAACTGCCACGTCGCCCACGACTGCAAGCTGGGCAACCGCGTGGTGATGGCCAACGGCACGTTGCTGGCCGGACACGTACACGTCAACGACCACGCCGCAATCAGCGGCAACTGCGCGATCCATCAGTTTGCCACCATCGGCGAGTACGCCTACGTCGCCGGTCTGGCGCGGGTGATGTGCGATCTGCCGCCGTACATGTTAGCCGAGGGCTATCCGGCCCGGCCGCGGTGCGTCAACGCCGTGGCGTTGAAACGAAACGACTTCGACAACGAAACTATCAAAGCCCTCAACGAAGCCTATCGACTGATCTATCGCGCCCGCGTGGGACTCGACCATGTTCGCGAGATTCTCCGCGGCAACGATCAATTGGTGCCGCAGGTGAACCACCTGCTGTTGTTCGTGCAGGCGCAGCAGGAAGGCCGCCACGGTCGCGGACGCGAGGGACTAAGGAGAGCCGCATGAGCAAATTAAAACTGGCCGTAATCGGCACCGGACATTTGGGAAGATTTCACGCCAAGTTGGCGGCCGCCGGCGAGGCGTTCGAGTTGGTCGGCATCGTCGAACCGGACGAAGCGGCGCGCAGCCGAGTGTCCGCCGAAGTCGGCGCGCCCGGCTTCGCCGGCATGGCCGAAGTCCGCGACTCGATCGACGCGGCAATCGTTGCAGCCCCTACCTGGTTGCACCATGCGATCTGCATGGAATTGGTGGCCGCCGGCAAGCACGTGCTGGTCGAAAAGCCGATCACCTCGACCATCGACGACGCCAATGAACTGGTCGCCGCGGCCGACGCCGCCGGCGTGACGTTGCAGGTGGGGCACATCGAGCGATTCAACCCGGCGCTGACCTCCGTGCGCAATCGGCTGGAAGCACCCAAGTACATCGACGCCGTGCGGCACACGCCGTACACTTTTCGTTCGACGGACGTGGGCGTGGTCTACGATCTGATGATTCACGACCTCGACATTGTGCTGTCGATCGTCCAATCGCAGGTAGTCGACGTCGAGGCGCTGGGATTCGCGTTGATGGGCGAACACGAGGACGCCGCCATCGCGCGGCTGCGGTTTGCCAACGGCTGCTGCGCCTCGCTGAGCGCGTCGCGGATCAGCTACGAGTCGCAACGACGAATGAACGTTTGGCAGGAAGACTCATTTGTCGCGGTCGACTACGCGGCCCGAGCCTCCCAGGTCATTCGGCCGCACGCTTCGCTGCTCGACGGCAGCTTCGATCAGCAGCAGCTCACGGCGGAAGAGAAGAATCGCCTCAAGGATAAGCTGTTCGAGGAACTGTTGCCCATCGAGATCATCCACGGCGACGACGCCAACGCCATGGCCGACGAGCAGGCCGATTTCGCCGACAGCATCCGCCAAGGCCGCCGCCCCGTTTGCGACGGCCACGCTGGCCGCGAGGCGCTGAACCTGGCCGAGTGGATACTGGAGAAAATCGAACGGCACCAATGGGACGGCTCGCCGGAAGGCCGTGTCGGCCGGCACGCACTGGTCCACGGCCACGTCCTACACGGCCCGCATTGGAAGCAAGCCGCCTCTCGCCGCCACGCCGGCTGATGCCCAGCGTTCCGTCGGCGGAGCAATGGGCGATTGCAACCATCAGAGCCTGTGAAAAAATCGGCATCAAACATCAGCCGGAGGGCGCTAGCCCCCGGTTCGCGCCGAAGAACCGGCCGCTAGCGCGGTGCGGCTGATGTTGTGGTGGCGAACCCCTGCGTCAATTGTTTCACAGCCTCTCACGTCTGATATTCTTGCGAATTCAGCTACGGCTAGTAGGTCGCTATTTCCCGCGGCGTTTCGCCGGCTTCTTTTTCGGCGGCGCGCTGTTCGTTGACCTGCTTGGCTTCCGCCTCGGGAATCTCGCGAAGGTAGACGTTCTTCCAACGGATTTCGCCGCCGTGCGTCTGCAACTGGATCGGGCCTTCCTCAATTACCGGTTGATCCTTCCGCCAGAAGTTATCCAGCGGCACATGATCGACGACCAGTTTGCCATTGAGATAGACCGTGACATATTCGCCGGTCATCGTGATCCGCATCCGGTTCCATTCACCGAACGGCTTATCGGCGTGGACCAAGGCGCGATGGCCTTCCTTCTTGTTGTTCCATAAGCAGCCGGAACCTTCCTTGGCGCCGATATTCCATTTTCCGCCCGCCTCGGTCGTGTCCCAAATCTGTACCTGCGGCGTCGCCCGCAGATAGACTCCACTGTCGGCCTGGGCCACCGTCTTGTAATCGAGCCACAGATCGAAGCTCTTGTAGTTCTTATCAGTCGTCAGGTAGGCGCCGTGGCCGTCGTTGACCAATTCGCCGTTCTCGACCGACCAATGCTGATGGGCGTTCTTGGTGTCCGCCTCGCGTTTGGCGGCCCGTTCTTCGGCGCTCATCTCTTGCAGCTTGTACGGATCGAAGTGCCCCATCCCATGCCAGCCGGCGAGATCCTCGCCGTTGAACAGGGCGACGTAGCCCTGCGGTGGATGCGGGCCTTCGTGCGCCGCAACACGTGAAGCGGTTGCCGATAGGGTGGCGAGGACCGATAGGGCCAGACAGATCAGTCGCATGGAGTCTCTCCGAAATGGTGGGCGATTTTGCACAACAACCGCGGTACAAGGGGCGGGGGAACCTGACGGGGAATACCCCTGTTGTAATTGCACCGGCCCGCGGATGCAACGCGCCGGGTGTTGGCGGCGCGCAAAAACGCCTTGGCGGTCAGGGCCGCCAAGGCGTTTGGAAAAAAGAAACGGTCGACCGCCCGCCGCGAACGACGAGTTCCGCCGTCAGTGGGGGCCATTCGGTCCGCCGCTACTTCGTCGCCTTCTCTTTTCTGCCCGAAGGGATGAACTTGTCATCGATCGGCTGCAGCAACTTCGAGATGCAGAGTTTGTTCATGCTCGTCCTGCGTTCGTCGGCCTCGGTTTTCAGTGCTTCATGAACACTTTCCGGCATGCGGACGGTAATCACGCGGGTGGCCTCTGGTTCTCCCTTGCTGCCAGGGTTCTTCTTCCACAAATCGACCAGCATTTCCTGGATGTCGGAGTAATCGTCGGTCGTCTCGAATTCATGTAGCGAACGAACCTCCCGGAAGTTGCGCCGCACGACCCCTTCCTTGCCAAGCACTTCCCGAAAGAAGGTGACCCAGTCAGTCTTGTCGTTGTACAGCGTCTGAGCGACGTGGTAGATGTCCTTGCGGGCCTCCGCCGGATCGCCGTCGCCCTGCTCCGCCTGCATGGCAATTGATTGCATCGAGATAGTGCCGTTGCGGGAAGCGTCGGTCGACTCGCTGGTGGGGATGTTGCCGTCGGTCGAGAATGCGGGATCAATCATGAACTACCTTCCTTGAGAAAAAGTGGATTCCTACCGTGGTCGAAGCCGGATGCCGGAACCTGTATGAGCCGGTCTCCGTTTCGCCTTTTGCTTTCATCTTGCAACTGCTGTCAAACACGAGACCGATATCATTGCAGTGCTTGCACTTACGAACCGCTTGCCAGCACTGCCAGGTATTTGGGCAGGTGTGCCGTTTTTTTCGACACCCCGATCGCTGCTTAAAAAAGCAGCAGCGGATTTTGTCGCATGGCTAAAGTGTCCGTAGATGATTTCTGAAAATTGTTAAATGGGGTAAGCCGCTGGAGCCGATTAAGACAAGTTTGGCTATCCGCGACCGCCGTCTTCGGAGATCATGGAGATGCTGTGAAAAATTGAATTGACGCAGGGGGGTCGCCACCACAACATCAGCCGAACCGCGCTAGCGGCCGGTTTTTCGGCGCCAACCGGGGGCTAGCGCCCTCCGGCTGATGTTGGATGCCGTTTTTTCACAGCCTCAGGGAGGCGTGTCACAAGCCGACAGTTCGATAGGAGGGCATGAATGGCCGGGTTCAACGAGACGATCAATCAGGTTTTCGGTCTGCTGGATCGAGAGGTGTGGATTGTCACCTCGGCCTTCGCGGGTGATCGCGGGGGGCTGCTCGCCACTTGGGTTTCGCAGGCATCCATCGATCCGGATGATCCGCTGGTGGTGATCGCCCTGGCAGTGAACCATCACACGAAGGACCTGGTCGATCGAGGGGGTGCGTTTGGGCTGCACCTGATTGCTCGTGAACAGATCGATCTGGCGTGGCGATT
The DNA here is from genome assembly GCA_040878585.1 of Pirellulales bacterium. GTDB lineage: Bacteria > Planctomycetota > Planctomycetia > Pirellulales > UBA7805 > JBBDLY01. The sequence goes on along the minus strand of JBBDLY010000387.1, from coordinate 4,811 downwards.
TGCTCTGGGAAGCGGACGAGATCGGGACAAGCTGGCCGGCGTCGATCAGTCGCCCCAGATGACCGGCGCCCCGATTCTGGCCGATTGCCTGGCCTGGCTCGATTGCCAAGTGATCGATCGGCACGAGGCAGCGGATCGAAAGCTGTTCTGGGGACGCGTGCTCGGCGGTGGCGTGCAACGGGGCGGGACGCCCTTGAGAGAACGGGAATTGTTGGCCTCCGCGTCGGCGGAGCAGTCGCAGGCACTCAAGCGCGACTTGCAAAGCGATATCGAGCTGCAACGCCCCCTGATTACAGCCTGGAAGGCGAACCGCACCGCTTGAGTAACCGGTTGCAAAGGCAACCGAATCGGCCTAACCCTAGATGCCACTGGCGTTTATTCGTTGACCGTGGAATGCAGTGGACTTACACTTAAGACTCATGAGCGACACGAGCAGAGTCCAACACGAATCACCTCGCGAGCACGCCGCCGAACCGGAACAGGCGTCGCCGTCGCGCGGCCCGCGCGCCGATTCGACCCGGCGGGAAACTGGCTCCACCGCCGGTGGTCGCCGACCGGCGGCCTCCGCCGACGATTCGAGTGCCGACGGCGACCGTATCGGCAGTTCCGTGGTGCCAATCGCCTCATTCGCGGCGCCGGACGAACGCACGGTCATTTCCTCCACACCGCCGGTTCCAGCCCCTTCGCATCGGCCCGATAGCAGCCCTTCGGAATTGGGCCGCCTGCTGGAAGGCGAAACGCTGGATCATTTCGAGTTGGGAGAATTTATCGGCGGCGGCGGGATGGGAGCGGTGTTTCGCGCCGTCGACACGCTGCTCGGCCGCACGGTCGCCGTGAAGGTGCTCTCGCACCACAATGGCGGTGATGAAGAAACGGCCCGCCGATTTAAGAACGAGGCGCAAAGCGCCGCCCGGCTGGATCACGAGAACATCGCTCGGGTCTACTACGTCGGCCAGGATCGGGGCTGGCACTATATTGTCTTCGAGTTTATCGAAGGAGAGAATCTCCGCGACATCGTCGCCCAAGGCGGCCCACTGTCGGTGAGCGACGTGGTCTATTACTTGATCCAGATCGCCGAGGCACTAGCCCATGCGGCCAGTCGCGACGTGGTGCATCGCGACATCAAGCCGTCGAACGTGTTGATCACCCGCGGCCATCGCGCCAAACTGGTCGATATGGGTCTGGCGCGGCTGCACCAGGTGGAGACCTCGCAGGCCGACATCACCGCCAGCGGTGTGACGCTGGGCACCTTCGACTATATCTCGCCAGAGCAGGCCCGCGACCCGCGAGTGGCCGACATCCGCAGCGATATTTATTCGCTCGGCTGCACGGCCTACTACATGCTCTGCGGCCGTCCGCCGTTTCCGGAGGGGACGGTTCTGCAGAAGCTGTTGCAGCACCAGGGAGACGAACCGCCCGATCCCCGCGAGTGTCGTCGCGACTTGCCGCCGGCGTTGTGCGAAGTGCTGCGGAAGATGCTTGTCAAGAATCCCGCCGACCGATACCAAACGGCCGACAAATTGCTCGACGAATTGGTCGCGATCGCCGAACAGCTCGGCCTGGCCGGCTTGCAGCGACAGACCATGCGGGTTGAGTCGCCGCGGAAAACGTCGCAGGGAATGCGCAGTTACCTGCCTTGGGCCATTCCCGTCGCCCTGCTGATTGCGATTGTCGCGGTCGTGGAGATCGCCGGCAACAGCAGCGACGCGCCCGAGCCGCCGGCGCCCCAACCACTGCTCGCTTCGACCGACGACCCGGCAGCTCTGCTGGGCGGTGCCGATGCGATTTCAGCCGAGCCACCACGGCGCGACGCACAGGCCGAGCAGAACGGTTCATCCGATACGGAACCGGCGGCCGAAGTCGAAACGCCCACCGACGACGAACCTTCCCCCGACCCCGAACAGGACGAAACGCCGCCGGACGCCGACGAGGAGGAATCCGCGAATCAACGGCCGCCCGCGAGCGAGCCTTCCCCAAGCACGCCGCAAGATTCCGCTGGCGAAACAACGGAAGGGTCGAGCACCCCCGCCCCGACGCCGGAGCCACCCGCCAAGATACGCCTCAATCCGGGCGGGCCGGAATCGCGAGGATTTGATACCATCGCGAACGCCTTGCAGGAGAGCACCACGGGGGACGTGATCGAGCTCCGCTTCGACGGCATCCAATTGGAACGTCCGTGGCGAATTGAGAAAAAGAAAATCAGCATCCGCGCGGCCGAGGGCTTCCGTCCCATCATCAAGTTCGTTCCTTCCGGTACTGATCCGGCGCTGCAGCCGCGGAACATGATCACGCTGTCAGGCGGCGAACTGATGCTGATCAATCTGCAATTGCAAATGGACCTGCCGCGGCAATTGCAGGCTGATCGGTGGTCGTTGTTTCATTTGGTGCTGGCCGATCGTCTGCGGCTCGATCGCACTTCGATCACGCTCCGCAACGCGGCGGCCGACGGCACGGCCTACCACCAGGAGGTCGCCTTCTTCAAGGTCGACGCCCCTTTGGGGACCGGCATGATGATCCACGAAGCACGCTCACCGTCGGAGCGGACGACGATCGAGTTGCGCAACTGCATCTTGCGGGGCGAGGCGGACGTGCTCGGCGGCGACTTGCTGGCAACGACCACATTCAACTGGGAGAATGGTCTGCTCTCGACCAGCGAAAGGCTGATCTCGCTGGCCGGCGATGATTTCCAGCAACAGCAGCTCGGCGAACTACGCGTCAACCTGAAGCATCTTACCGCGGACCTACGGCGCGGTCTGGCGAGAATCCATGCTCCCAGCGAAACGCCCAACTTGTTTCCGCTCCGCATGGAAGTGGCCGAAAGCATTTTACTCGTCGACCGCTCGCCGTTGTTCGACTTTAGCGGCGGCGGCAACATCAAGGATTTTCGCGACAAACTGACTTGGAAAGGGGATCGCAATTTTTATGAAGGCGTGGGACTCTTCTGGCGGATCGACGACGCCGCGGCCGACGACTTCGCCGAGATGACCTTCACCGACTGGCAATCCGTGTGGGGGCCTGGCAACGAAGCCTCCGTCCGCGCCGCCGCCGTCGAATTTGCCGCCCTGCCCGATCGAAGCAAGCCACGATGGCAACGCACGGTCATGGATTACACGCTCGACCTGGAAGATCACACCAATCCGGCCATCGGCGCCTCGACCGACGGAACCACCAACGCCGGCATGCAGCCCGAACTGCTCCCCACGACGGCGCCGTTGGATGCCGCCGCCGACCGTGCGTCGTCTGCGGCCTGGCGCGCGCCAAACGCTGCTGACGATGTGACCATTCCGCTGAGGCGAACGCCGCCGACCGCCGGCAGCATCGTACCGGCCACGTTCGACGAACCCGCCGCGGCGGGCAATTCGACCGACCAGGATGATTCATCGCTGTACTTGCCGATTGAAGGCGAGTAGCCCGGCCGCCAACTAGTCTTCTCGCGCGGGGCGAACCGTCCAATAAGCGACGCCGCCGCACAGTAGGCCGATCGCGATCAGCGCGGTCCATTGCGAGGCGGCCAGCGCAACCAATTGCATCGCCGCCGCGGGCGCATCTTCCGTCAGATTCAGTCCGTGAACGCCGTAGTACGCCAGTATCCCGCCAGCCACTCCCAACAACGACTCGCCTGCAATCAAGCCCGAGGCGATCAGCACGGCCCGCTTCGCGGCGTGCCTGCGGCGCTCGGGCGTGGCCGCCATTTTCATGATGAAGAAATGCAGCAGGCCGCCGACGAAGATCGACACGCTCAGCCGTAGCGGCAGATAAATGCCGACGGCGATCGGCATCAGATAGAGCGGGACGGGGAGTCCCAAGAGCCGCCGAAGGCCGTCCGCCGCGAGAATCACTCCCCCAATCACGACGCCGAGCATGATCATGCCCCACGGCAACGCACCTTTGCCAAACACGCCTTGCACGAGACTCTTCATCAAGGTGGCCTGGGGGGCGGACATCTCGTCGCCGCCGATTCCACCCTTGATCGCGATGGGCGGGGCGACCTCCTTGCCGGCGGCCAGCTCCCGTTCATAGGTCGCCAGCCGCCGCTGGTAATCGTGTTCGGCCGCTTTGAGGCTGCCGATGTGTAGCGCGTTGAGCACCGGCGCCATGACGAGGCAGGCGACGCCAACGCCGATCATTTGCATGATCTGTTGACTGCGCGGCGAGGCGCCGACCAGATAGCCGGTCTTCAAGTCGTTGCAGACGTCGCCGGAGGTGCAAGCGGCACAACAGACCACGCTGGCCACGCCCAACGTGGCGACCATGGCCGACATGCCTTCGAAGCCGAGTATGGCGATCAGCAACGCCGTTCCGAGCAAGGCGGTGATGGTCATGCCAGAAACCGGACTGCTCGAATTGCCGACCAGACCCACGATGTAGCTGGCGACCGCGGTGAAGAAGAACGCCATCAAGATCATCATCACGGTCGTAACCGCCGAGATCGCCCACGCGCCATGGGTCATGTAAACGTAGATACCGAAGGTCAAGGCAATACACACGACGGACGCGACGAGGATCACCTTTCCGGAAATATCTCGGTCCGTCTCAGCGACTTCGTCTTGCTGTGCGACCGGCCGGCGTATCTGCCGCCAACTTTCACGGACGGCGATCGACAATCCGCCGCGGACGCGCCAGATCGAGGCAAAGCCCCCCACCAGCATCGCCCCGACGCCGATATAGCGAACTTGCGTCGCCCACAACATATCCGCAATGGCGATCTCGTCGGCCATGCCGATCGCTCGGTCGGGCAGTTCCGGCAACGTCGAGATCGGAATCAGCGGCAAGACGATGAAGTACCCGATCACTCCGCCGGCGAAGACCTG
>JBBDLY010000386.1:2122-2770 GCA_040878585.1 Pirellulales bacterium | reverse complement strand
AAGTCGTCCACGCGCTGCGGATCGGGATGGGTGAAGTGATGCCCCGACGACTCCGTGGTCCCCTCGGCGACGCGCATGATTTGCATGTCGTGGTCGGCTGCTTGCAGGCGCTTGTGCAGCAGGTCGGTATTCTCCTTCGGCGGCACGACGGCGTCGTTGTCGGAGACGATATGCAAGATCGGTATTTTGGCTGCGGCAATCACCTCGGCATGGTCGATTGGATTGCCGATGAATTCACGCACCGTCTCGGCAGTGAGTCCGTAGGCCTGCAGGCACTGCCGCCACGCTCCGCCGCTTTCCTTGCTTTCGCCCAGTCCGCCCGGCCAACTCTTGAAGTCGAGTACCGGCGTGTCGCAATAGATGCATGCGACGCGCCGCGGGTGCTTGGCCGCCCAGTTGTAAACGAACAGTCCGCCGCGACTGACCCCTTCCATCGCCGGTCGTCGGCTCAGTCCCCGCTCGGTGACAAAGTCGTAGAACTTCTCCCCCCGCTCGATTGCTTGCGGGCTGCCGAACAAGCCGGCCACGTCGACATAGCCGACGTGATATCCTTGCTTGATCAGTTCGATGTCCATCTCGGCATGGTAATCGGGAAACCGCGCCCGACAGACACAGGGATTTACGGGCAACGGCTCCGCCGGCGTCACT
>JBBDLY010000386.1:0-2112 GCA_040878585.1 Pirellulales bacterium | reverse complement strand
GGCCCTGTTCCCCGGGCCTGGGGGGCGCGGCGGCGGCCGCCGCCAGTCGAGTTGCCATGAAAACGGCGGACCATGCCAGCACCGCCAACGGAAGAAGGCGTCGGACTATTTGATTCAAGCTCATGTTCCTTTGTGTTATTTCCACGGGGATCCCTTACTCAATTGAGCGTATCACCTTAGGCAACGCGGGGCAAATCGCCCCCGGCGAATACTGTTTACAGAAACCGGCGGGACGGTTTGGCCCCACCGGCGGCGGTAGATCGCTGCTGGGCCGGTTTTCAAAAAGTTCTTGACAAGCGCCCAAAGAAACCTTTGACTCCCCCATGCGGACCATGTTAAAATCCGGGCTGCATGAGACGGCATTTGAGACGCTGGTATCACCGTCGCATGTACGTTTAATTGAGGAGTTGCGTAGAGACATGGCTGAGGGCACGATCAAACGACTGACGGACAAGGGTTTTGGATTCATCGACACGGGTGGAGGGAAGGATATCTTCTTCCATCTGTCCAGCTTGGACGGCGTCAGCTACGACGACCTCCAGGAAGGCCAACGTGTCAGCTACACCGAAGGACAAGGCCCCAAAGGCCCGCGGGCGGAAAACGTAAAGCCCGTCTAGTAGCAGAGTTCAAGCGGAAAACCGACAACCTCGCACGCCCGCCGGGCGTGCGGGGTTGTTTTCTTGTCAGGCGGCGTGCTTTGCCCTCGCTGAGGAATTACAATTGGGTTTCCGCATCAAATCGCAAACCAGTCCTCGGGAAGCCAAGCAATGTCCGATCAAAGCACGGCGCGTCTTCTAATCGGTACTTTTGTGTTCGCGACATGTGCGGCGGCTGCCTGGGCCGACAAGCCCAACATCGTCCTTTGCATGGCCGACGATCAAGGCTGGGGCGACGTCGGCTATTACGATCACCCCGTGCTCAAGACGCCTCACCTCGACGAGATGGCCGCCGCCGGGCTGCGATTCGATCGGTTCTATGCCGCCGCGCCGATCTGTTCGCCTACCCGTGCCAGTGTGCTCACCGGACGCACGCCCAATCGCATGAGCTGCTTCAAGTGGGGGCACACCATCCGACCGCAGGAAACGACCATCGCCGAAGCATTGAAGAAGGCCGGCTATACGACTGGCCATTTCGGCAAATGGCACGTCGGCAGCGTGCGGAAGGGGAGTCCGGTGAATCCGGGTGCCAGCGGTTTCGATCGTTGGTTGTCGGCGCCCAACTTCTTCGACAACGATCCGATACTATCGCGCGAAGGCACGGCGGTCCAACTCCGCGGGGAAAGCTCGATCGTCACGGCCGACGCCGCGATCGAGTTCATTGAAGAGGCGGTGGCAAACCAAGAACCCTTTTTGGCCGTTGTCTGGTTCGGTTCGCCGCACAGTCCGCATCGTGCCGCCGAGGAAGATCTAAAACGATACGCCAACCACGGCAACAAGGCGCACTTCTACGGCGAGATCACCGGGATCGATCGCGCGGTGGGCAAGCTGCGCGATTCGCTCCGCGAGCTGGACGTCGCCGAAAACACGCTCTTCTGGTACTTCAGCGACAATGGAGGACTGCCCAACCTGGGCGCCACCGGAGGTCGCGAACACAAAGGCTCGGTCTACGAAGGGGGACTGCGGGTGCCGGGCATCATCGAATGGCCGGCGCGGGTCAAGCAGCATCGGGTCACGAATTTCCCCGCGAATACCAACGACATTTATCCGACGTTGCTGCAACTTGCCGGCGTCGAGATCGACGGTCAGCCGGTACTCGACGGGCAAAGCCTGCTGAAAGTGATCGACGGCGAGGAGGGCGGGCGAGCCAAGCCGATGGGCTTTTGGGACTACCCGGCCGGTGGCGTCAGCACGCCCAGCGACGCCTGGATGCGGGAGCTGCTGGCGGCGCAACAACAAGGTGACGAGGTCGGCGACCCCGCGCGCCTGCGGCGGGATGCGGGCGAGATCAAAAAGCAGTATTCCACCGACGCCTTCCCAGGACACAGCGCCTGGACCGACTGGCCCTGGAAACTTCACCGCATCGAGCAGCAGAATAAGGTGCGCATCGAGCTGTACGACCTAAGCGCCGATCCCGACGAAAAACACAATCTGGCCGGGCAAGAACCGCGCCGCG
>JBBDLY010000385.1:0-2777 GCA_040878585.1 Pirellulales bacterium | reverse complement strand
GCCGCCGCCAAGCACTGCGAGGATCGAGGGTCCGACATTGCCAAGCTGGCCCTGCAATACGCGCTGGCCAATCCCGAGTTCACAACATGCGTCACCGGTTCGGCCAATCCGCAGCGCGTGGCCCAATGGGTCGCCTGGGCGGACGAGCCGATGGAGGAACAGTTGGTCGCCGAGGTGAAAGAAATCCTCAAACCGATTCACAACTGGTTCTATATCGAGGGCCGACCGGAGAACAACGACGAGCCGATCGTACAGGTCGACTAGAGGGAAGACTTGGACCGCTGACGGACGTTCATATTCGCGAATAGCTCATACAACGACGAAGTCATTTTGTGGTCACTGAATCTTTTTGTCATTCAATGGACTGACGAAAAGACTCGGTGACAAGTAGATGAGAGATGGGAGGCAAAGCTGATGACTACGATTCACGCAGGAAAGCCCCGGCAGGGGCGACAGCACGTAGCCTGGGACGTAAGTCCCAGGAAACAAGCGTCAGCTCATCACGGCCGAGGAAGTCGTGTTGTTGAGAGTCGGCGGTTGACCGAGGCCGCATCGAACCGATGCCTGACTCGGATTGCTTCGGCCTCGGCCAAGCTCCGATCGAACTCGTCGCCACCTGCTCGGCCGACGACGAACCAGCAAACTTTGTCCTGGGGTTCCGGCCCGCTCGCATTCGCTCGCGAAGCCTTCACCCCAGGCTACGTGCTGTCGCCCCTGCCGGGGCTTGGTTGCATTTACATCGAAGAGAACTCTAAGTCAGAGCGACAGCGAAAAACACGATGAAAGCAATTCGACTAGAAGAACCCAGACGATTCCAATACGTCGACGTTCCAGAGCCAACGGAACCGGCGGCGGGCCAGGCGTTGGTCCGCACGCATCGCATGGGCATTTGTGGCACCGACTATAGCGGCTATCTCGGCAAGATGCCGTTCTTCAAGTATCCGCGCATTCCCGGCCACGAGTTGGGCGTGGAAGTGGTCGCCGTGGGCGAAGGAGTGGCCAACGTCACGCCGGGCGATCGGTGCAGCGTGGAGCCGTATATGAACTGCGGCACTTGCTTTGCCTGCCGTCGCGGTTTCGGCAACTGCTGCGAGACGCTGGACGTCATCGGCGTGATGGTCGACGGCGGGCTGTGCGAGCGGTTCCTGATTCGAGCGGACAAACTGCACCCCAGCGGGCAGCTTCAGTACGAGCAACTCGCCTTGGTGGAAACGCTCGCGATTGGCTGCCATGCCGCCGACCGCGGTGCTGCCGGCGAAGGCGGCCACGTGCTCATCATCGGCGCTGGACCGATCGGACTGGCGACGCTCGAGTTCACGCGGCTCACCGGCGCCACGATCACGGTCATGGACATGGTCGCCTCGCGACTCGACTTCGTGCGGCAAACCTATGGCATTGAGCATACCATCCTGTTCCGCGGCGACGGCGGCGAAGCCGAGCAGATGATGCAGATCACCGGCGGTGACAAGTATCTGGTCGTCACCGACGCCACCGGCAGCAATCGGTCGATGTCCGAAGCCTTGCAGTACGTCGCGCACAGCGGTACGCTCGTCTACGTCGGCCTTACGACCGAAGAGGTCCGCTTCACGCATCCCACGTTGCATCGCCCGGAGATGACGATCAAGGCGTCGCGCAATGCGTTGCCCGGCGACTTCACGCGCATCATCAAGTTGATCGAGGCAGGCACGATCGACACCGGCCCCTGGATCACGCACCGCGTGGCCTACGACGATGTGGTCGAGCAGTTCGAGACCTTCACGCGGCCGGAAACGGGCGTGATCAAGGCCGTCATCGACTTGGATGTGTAACACGAGATGGGGACCGCTAATAGACGCTAATCTACGCGAACCGATTGAGGACCAACATTTTTTTCTGCCACCCAATCTTTCTGACTTTCTTTGGGATGGCAAGACTATTGGAGAATGAGAGCAAGCATGATGATTCGATCAGCGGTGACAGTCAGTTTGGTTTCGCAGGCACGCGGCGGTCCGTTCGTGTTTTGGGACGATCTCCCCCGCGCCGCCGCCAAGGCGGCCGAGTTGGGGTACGATGCGATCGAGATCTTCGCACCAAGCGCCGAAGCGCTCGACTCGGGTACGATTGGCGGCTTGCTCCGCGAACACGATCTGGCGCTGGCCGCCGTGGGCACCGGCGCCGGAATGGTCATTCATAAGTTGAGCCTGACCGATCCCGACGACGGCCAACGGGCGAAGGCCAAGGCATTCGTCAAACAGATCATCGACGCCGGCGCGCCGTTTGGCGCTCCGGCAATCATCGGATCGATGCAGGGCCGGTATGGCGACGGCGTCGATCCGCCCACCGCCCTGCGATGGCTGGCCGAAGCGCTCGACGAGCTTGGCGAACATGCGGCGCAATACAACGTGCCGTTGATCTACGAACCGCTCAATCGCTACGAGACCAATCTGGTCAACACGATCGCCGCGGGCGTCGAATTGTTGCAATCCCTAGCGGGCGGAAATGTGAAACTGCTGGCCGATCTGTTCCACATGAATATCGAAGAGCAGAACATCGCCGACGCCTTGCGGCAAGGTGGTCGCTGGATCGGGCACGTTCACTTCGTCGACTCGAACCGCCGACCGGCGGGCGACGGCCACACCGACTTCGCACCGATCGCGGCGGCGCTGCGCGAAATCGAATTCAACGGATATGCCTCCGCCGAAGCGTTCCCCTACCCCGACTCCGCCACCGCCGCAGAGACAACCATCGCGGCGTATCGAAAATGGTTTCAAGAAAAGTAGAACTCGGTTCAAACTTCT
>JBBDLY010000384.1:0-2783 GCA_040878585.1 Pirellulales bacterium | reverse complement strand
GCCGTAATTGGCATCGGTATCTGTCCAAGGACTGGCGGGCATGTCGACCGAGAAGGTTTCGCCCGGCAGAAAGTGCGTGCCGTCGTCGAGCACCACCGACAAGGTATTTGAGTTGCCTGGGGTGAGATTGAGTTTGCCGCCGCTCACGTTGAATGCGCCGCCACTGCCGAAGCTGTTGACGAGCGTGTAGTCGGCCGAACTATCGGCACTAAAGTCGTCGAAGAAGGGCGCCGCGGAAGCGGCCCCCGGCATCAGCAGCAAGCAGCCTACCAGCAGGCACGCGCCACATGCCATTGGCGAACCAGCCGAACGGAGCCAAGCAGTCAAGGGGGTCGCAACGAGGCGGCGAACTCGCGAGGTGATGGAAGTAAGCATAGATCAGTTCCTCATGTTACGGGTAAACTAGTAAGTGAAGTACGCAAGCGTAGTGGTTGTGTTTGAAGATTGGATGAACAAGTTGTCAGATTCAGTAGCATGATTGCGCTGCCCGCTCCGCTAGGGCTGCTCGCTTTCGGGTGATTCTTGCAGCAGGATACGCAGTTCGCGAACTTCGTGGACGACCTGCTGCTTGTCACACCATCCTTGCACGCCGATGTACAGGCGCGCCTCAGAAGAGAACTTTTCCGCCTCGATCTCCGCCAATTCGGTTCGCTGCTCTCCCTGTCGCACGTAAAACAAAAAACGGCCGGCGGCGGGGCGCTCGACGCCCAGCGTCATGGGGCCGCCGGGATCGGCAATTGTGTCCGTGTCGCGCAACTCTTGGCACCCTGGCAGATAGGTGGAGACCTTCAAGCCAGTTGCATCGCGGCGCAAGCGAAATCCGGCGGCCCCGCCGCAGTGTGGTTGTAGCGGGGCCGTGCTAACGGTGAGAAACTGGCTGCCGTTGGCGCGCGGCGAAAAATCGGCTTCGACCGCCATGCCCGGATAGAGTCCCAAGGAATCGCCAGGTTCGCCGCGCAGCATGACGGTCATCGTATTGCGCACTGCCGGCCGCAGATGCATAACCCCTCCGGCAATTTCCATCACGCCGCCGCTGCCAAAGGCGTCGGTCACGACATAGCGGTCTGGTGAGCTGCTTGAAAAATCGTCGGTGTACTCGGTGGGTGTTGGCTCCGCTGTCGGCTCGAGCGCCTGCCAGCGAGCGGGTCGCACAAACGTGGCTACATCAACAGGCGTGACACGGCTTCCCTGCGACGCGATCTGCAATCCCTCGCCCGCACGGAGCGTCCTCCGGGCCGTCTCAAGGGCGCGGTCGGACTGCCAGGAGACTTCAATCTCACCGGAAAAGACGACCGTGTCGGTTGCTCCCTGCTCGTCCACGCGGACGTCGAACTCGGTCCCCAGATCGACGATCGTGGCGCTGGGCGTATCGATCGCAAAACCGCGCGCCTCCCGACCGACCACCGCGGTCAATTGCCCCACGCGAAGCCGACCGTGGTTGTCGTTTTCGAGTTGGAATTCGCCAGGCCCTTCGAGCAGGACGCGTGCTCCGCTGAGGAAGAGAATCTCCGCCATGCCCGATTGAAGCGAGAGCGTGGCGCCTTCCGGCAGATCGGCCCCCTGGGTCCAGGCGGCGTCCTGACGCCAGACGGCGTCTTGTAATTGGGTCAGCCGAGCCGCGATGCGAACCGTCGGCGAGGGCGCGGGATGCGCCGGGCGTCTCCATTCGGGAGCGTGCCAAACAGCGAAACCAAACAACAGACAACCATGGAACAACACCGTCAGCAATAGAGCCACGGCCGTGGGAGTGCGGAACGTCTCTCGCAGTTGCCGCCAGGAGCGAGCGAACCGGGAAGCCGGTTGCGGTTGCGTCTGGGCGTCCACGGATGGTACAGCTTGGGACGGGCGTTGGGCTTCCTGAGCCAGCAGTGAGAGGCACGACTCGCGCAGACTGCTGTGATGGTAGTGTTGCGCCAGCCGGCCGGCGAGACGGCATGTTTCGGTGAACTGGCGGAGTGCATCGGGGTCTTGGTTCAGTCGTTCGGTGAGCTGCCGCGCTTGCGACGCGCTCAGTCGCCCCTCCAGATAAAGTTGGATCTGCAACAGTTGGGAATCCATCAAGTTCCCTCCTGGGCCGCGCGATTCCGCTCGAGACATTTGCGCACTGCCTCGCGCGTGCGGCAGAGGAGCATGCGGACCGCGCCGGCCGAAATGCCAATCCGTCGGGCGACCTCGGGCGCTTTCAGCTCTTGCATGTAAAACAGTTCCAGCGCCTGCTTGCCACGGCCTTCCACCTGCTCCAGGCACGCCGCCAGCGCTTCCGCCGACCATTCGCGCTCTTCGACCAGTTGTTCATACGTCGTGGCGATGCGGTGAACCAACTCGTCGTCGAACACATGCCGGTCGGTGGCCTGACGGCGCCGGTGCGCCAGAACCTCGTTCTTGGCCACGCCGATTGCCCAGGGGACAAACGGCCGGCTGGCGTCGTATTTGTCATAGTTCCGCACGATCTGCATCGCCACTTGCTGCAACGTGTCGTTGGCCTGCGCGGGATCGGTAATCAGGGAACCAATGAAAGCCGCCACCTCCCCCTGAGAGGTGGTCCACAATCTGGCCAGTTGTTCTGCATCTTCCAGGCGCATATCTAACCTTTCGCAATCCGCCGGCTACGGCCCCCCACTATGGACCGACCGCAATGAGCGGACTCCACTACTACTATGCGCGACAGAGGCAACTGTCACGACAATTGTGGAAATTGGCCGGAATTTGCCCGCTGCGTGGCGGACGCGCGGCTTCGGCAACGCACAAAAAAAGGCAGGGCTGGTAGACGAATCTGCCAGCCC
>JBBDLY010000383.1:0-2796 GCA_040878585.1 Pirellulales bacterium | reverse complement strand
GACCAGGCGAGCCGCTGTTGCTGATCGCCGGCCCATGCGTGCTGGAGTCGGTGGAGTTGGCGCTTTCCATCGCCGAGGCGCTCCGCAAGATCGCCGACCGCTTGCCAGTCCAACTCGTGTTCAAGGCTTCTTTCGACAAGGCCAACCGTACCAGTTTGGCCTCGTTTCGCGGTCCCGGACTGGAAGACGGGCTGGCGATTCTCGAACGGGTTCGCGACACGACCGGTCTGCCTGTCACCACCGACATCCACGAATCGGCCCAATGCCCCGACGTTGGCCAGGTCTGCGATCTGCTGCAGATCCCCGCCTTCCTCTGCCGGCAAACCGACCTGCTGATCGCCGCGGCCGAGACCGGCAAGCCGGTGAACGTAAAGAAAGGGCAGTTCCTCGGTCCGGACGATATGAAGTACGTGGTCGACAAACTCCGCGCCAGCAACTGCCGCGGCGTAATGCTCTGCGAGCGCGGCACGTTCTTCGGATATGGACGGCTGACGGTCGACATGCGCTCGCTAGTACTGATGCGCCAGTTCGGCGCGCCGATCGTGTTCGACGCCACGCACAGCGTGCAGGAGCCGGGCGGACTCGGCGGCAAGACCGGCGGCAACCGGGCGATGGTCGAACCGCTGGCGCGGGCCGCAGCGGCAATCGGCATCGATGGCCTGTTCTTCGAGACGCATCCGAATCCGGAAAAGTCGCCCAGCGACGGGCCGAACATGGTGCCACTCGATGAGTTTGAACCTTTGATCGAACGGATTCTCCGGATCCGCGAAACCGTGGAGAAGTTTTCTTGATGAGCGCGATTCGATTGCCAGCCGCTTGCCTGGCCGCCTGCCTGTTGATTCTGCTAACGGCGCTGTCGACTGCCTGTCGCCGCGAGTCGCCCACGCAGTTCAAACGGACCAGCGGCGCCGGTTCGCAACGGCAGATCAGCGACGAGCTGTTTGGCAACGCTTTAGCCAACTTGAATCAACTGGAAACATTCGGGCCGAACGAGATTCTGGAGCAATCGTACGAACGGCTCAACGACTGGGTGGCCGGCAAGCAACCGAAAGTCGAATGGCAGCGTGCGGAGATACTCGAGACTCTGCCGGAACCACTCGCCGAGACGGTCCCCTTGCAGCAGCTCGATGCGATGAAGTTCGATCTGCGTGACGCGCAATACTTGCGGCGCTGCGTTTGGATGCGGGACGTCGCCCAGCACGTGGCGGGGGGCGCCGAGCACGACCTTGTCGCGGCGGAGCGGCTGTTCGATTGGGTGGTGCGAAATATCCAGACCGAACCCGAGCCGCCGATCGATACGCTGCAACCGATCAACTACTTGCCGGACGAGGCGTTGCTGTTCGGCCACGGCCGCGTGGCCGATAAATCGTGGATCTTCATCCTGCTGGCGCGACAACTGCATCTCGACGCCGTGATGCTGGCCGTGCCCGAGGCCGGGAGCACGGGCGGAGTTCGCGAATGGCTGCCGGCGGTGTTTCTTAACGGCGACTTTTATCTGTTCGATATGGCGCTGGGTACGGCGGTTCCCGGTCCCGACGGGCAGGGCGTTGCCACGCTCGCGCAGCTTCGCCAGCAACCCGAATTATTGCAACAGTTGGAAACGGCCGATTTTCCTTACCGGCTTGACGCGGAGCAACTCGACAAGGTGGTTGCCCTGATTGTGGCCGGCGACCAGGCGTTTTCCAAACGCATGCAGGCGGTGGAGGCAAATCTAGCCGGCGACGAGCGTCTGTTGCTCTCGATGCATACCGAGGAACTAATCGAGCAATTGAAGCAGTCGGACCAACTGGAGGACGTGCGGCTATGGGAACGGCCGTTTCGTATCGCGGCCGAACGCGCGGCGCCGATCGCACCGAGCAGCAAACAGGCGATCGAACAGCAAATGCGCCCCTTTGAACTGGAGGTTTCCGGCTTGAGCGTCAACCCGCTATGGGCGGGGCGCGTGCTGCAATTTCGCGGCGACTTCGACGGCAAGGAGAGCGCCCGCGGCGAGTTGCTGGCCGCGCGGGAAACGGTGCAAGTTTACGATCGGCGGGAATTTGAGGAACTGGACGCCCAGGACAAGGAATTGCGCCCCGTCCTGCGACTGATCGCCACCTACTGGCTGGGCCATATCAGTTTCGAGACCGAGCAATACAACTCGGCGGTGGAGTTCTTCGGTCCGCAACTGGTGCGGGCGTTTCTCGGCATTCAACCCAGCCGCGGAGACGCCTTATACGACGATCTGCTGCGCTCGATCCAAGCGGCCGCCAGCTACAACTTCGGCCGCTCATTCGAGGAACTTGGCAACGCTCCGCAAGCCGTGGTGTTTTACGACCGGGATTATTCGGCCAATCGCCCCGCCAGCCTGCTCCGCAAGAAGCGATTGCTGGAAAAGCTCGACGACGCAGAGCGCGGCAAGGCTTTGGAGCAAGCGGCCGAGATTCACAAGAAACTGGAAACGACGCAACCGTAAGAAATCTCCTGTTGGCACTTCGATCTTCGTGCATAGGAAGCAAACCTTGCAATGGCTCCGGCAACAGTGGTTTCTTATCGCGTTGGCCGGTGTGCTGGCGGCGGGCTTTGGGCTTTCGGCTTCTCTAAGCGAGCTGCCCGAGCTGTTTCCCAAGCGGCTGCTGGTTGCTTTCGTCTTGTTTTTGATGAGTTGGACGCTCGACGCCTCGGCCATGTTTCGCGCCCTGCGGCATCCGCTGCCGGCGAGCCTTGGCATCCTCTGCAATATCGGGCTGCTACCATTGATCGCCTGGGGCGCGGTGTGGCTGTTTCCAAGTGACTTTGATAACGGCCTGCTGCTGA
>JBBDLY010000382.1:0-2824 GCA_040878585.1 Pirellulales bacterium | reverse complement strand
GCAACACGCGTCACGTGGCGGTGATGCTCGACCTGGGATGGGCTTTGAAACGGCACACCGCGGTCTTTTCTGGTACGCAACGCTTTGCTCAAGAGCACGGCTGGACGACAACCGTCGACGAGTTCGCGCGCGACACGCTGTTGGCGGCAACGGCGAATCCCGTCCCCTACGACGGGATCATCGCCCGCGCGTCGAAGCGACTGGCCGAACAGGCCGCCCGGCACAACGTGCCATTGGTCAACGTCTGGCTCAGTTCGCCAGCGCGCGACATGCTGCCGGGTGTGTTCGGCGATTTCGCGGCCGCGGGGCGGATGCGGGCGGAACATTTGTTGGATCGCGGCCTCCGCAACTTTGCGGCCTTGATTTCGCGCCGCGATTTCGCCCATCAACTGGAAGTGCGCGAGTTTCAGCGATTGGCCCGCGAAGCAGGGGGTTCGTGTTCGACGGCTAGGATCTCGCTGGACCCGTACAGAAACCAGGATGCCTGGCGCAGGACGGTGCAAATCATCTCGGATTGGATGGACGGTTGGCGGTTGCCGATCGGGGTGTACGTGGGCGCCGACCAGATGGGGCGATATGTGGCGCAAGCGTGCCTGCAACGTCGCTGGCGGGTACCGCAGGACGTCGCGCTGATCAGTGGGTCGAATGAGGAAGCGTATTGCCTTCACCCCCGGCCTTCGCTCACCAGCGTGGAGATGGGTTACGAACGCATCGGCTACGAGGCCGCGCGATTGCTGAATCGGCTGATGGACAAAGAATCAACCGGCCGAAAAGACAGGGCCAACACGCAACCGAAGCACTTCCTCGTGCCGCCGCATGCCCTGGTAGTCCGCGAATCGACCGACTTCTTTGCCGTCGATGATGAATTGATCGCCGCAGCGATGGAGTTCATCTCCGCAAACTCGGCCAGGCCGATCGGCCCGGAGGATGTCGCCCAAGCCGTGACGACGGAACTGCGGACGTTGCAGCGGCGGTTTCGCGCGTGTGTCGACCGATCGATTGCCGCCGAGATCCGCCGTGTTCGCATCGAGCGGGCGAAGCGTGAACTCGCCCAGACTGACGTGCCCATGAAGTCCATTGCCCAAAACGCAGGCTTCGTCGACCCGAAACAGATGTACCAGGTCTTCCGTCGCGACGTCGGCATCACGCCGACGGAGTATCGCCAGCAGCGGCGGGTAGTCACTACCCCCGGGTCGTTACCTCAAAGCTGCACTGCCGACCGTCGGCAGGTAATCTAAGAATAGAATTCAGCGAGTGTTAAGTATTAGTCGGGGCCACTGTCCTTCGTTTGAACCGTCGATCGCCGCCTTGGTCGACACGGCGATCTCTCCAAGCGCGGAAGCCGTTGTAGCGACGCGGGTTGTGCGGCTTTCAGCTTGATGTTCACCCCTTAGCGCATCCAGCCGTTTCGTTGGTGGCCGTTGGGCACATGGGTGAAGTCGCCCCCATAAATCTTGGGCGGCTGGCCGAACGACCCGAGCTCAGCGACCCGGCACGCATGGATTGCAAACCGCGACGCCATGCCGGGTTCGCTGCAGCGCCTGGCTAGGCGACTCTCCGGCGAAACATACAAACACAAATGACTCCTGCGACGGTGCTCCAAAGCAGAGCGTTAAGTATCGGTGCGAGCAATATGCTATCAAAACCGGGCAAGAACCCAAACGGGAAACTGACCAGGAACAAACTGGCATCCTGAAGCCACGGAGAGACAGCCGGCAAGTCTCCCTCTTTGCGCTGCCAAGCGCCACCAACCGCATAAAGACAAAAGCCGAGATAAACCAAACCGGTGCAAACGGCGATGATGCCGCAAATCACGCGCTGCTTGATGGAAAGTTTCTGGCGCATACGAAGTCGCCTAACAATGATTCTGCGGCCTAGCGCCGCATAATGCTTGACAGGAGGGAGCTATATGATATTCAGGCGTATATCACATGCTCGCCACCGCTCCGCAGTACGACGGAACTCCTGACATGCCAACAACCTATCATCGGCCAACCACGAAATCAAGCATCTGCAAAGACGGCGCTACGTCGGATAACACGCCGATTTCGGGCGATATACAGCCTAGTCCTGGCTGTGGAGGGCGGAAGCTGCTCGACCAGTTTCGGGACAAAATGCGCGCTCTGCACTATGCGTTGGCGACGGAAAAGGCCTACCGCCACTGGATCGTTGAGTTTCTGTGTTTGCAATTAGGCAGCAATTGCATCCAGCGGGCCGAATGGCGACTCCCCTACCGGTTGCGTTCAAACAAGTAGCCGAATTTGAACAATAGTCGGGGTGACAAGACACCAGTTGAACTTTTCATTGCCGGGGTGCATGATTGGGATACCGTCTTGCGAGGCATTTTCAGTGGGAAATCAAAGCAAGAGTGATCCGATCTGGACTGAGTAAAACAGTCACACGCCTTCAACGATCAAGCCGCGATACACAGCACCGCGATGCCGGTGCTGGGCTGCCTCCTGATAGGCGGGACTTTCGTACCAGTCGCGGGCTTCATCCAAGGTCGGGAACTCGGCAATGACGACACCTTCGACATCCGGACCTTCCAGCGTCAGATGCTTCCCGTAGGCGGCCAGCACCTTCAGCGGGCGGCCATCCAATGTCCCTTTAACTTTTTCCCAGTAGGCTTCCAATTCGGATTGGTCGAGCGTTTTTTCACGCATGAACACAATGTAAGCGGGCATGGTTTTCTCCTGTAGAGGTGTGGGAATCGAGATTAGCGCAACCCGCCGGAAGCGAGGATGACTTCGCCAGTCAGCCAGCCGGAATCATCCGAGGCGAGAAACAAGACAACTTTGGCGATGTCTCTCGGCGTACCCATTCG
>JBBDLY010000381.1:0-17609 GCA_040878585.1 Pirellulales bacterium | reverse complement strand
CATTTCTCCGTTTTCTTCGTTTCCTCCTGTTCCAACTGCCCTGGCAGACCCTTAATGCCCTGGATCATTGGTTCAGTCTAGGATCGCGCCGGTTTTGCCGTCGCCCAATTCCTCGCGCCAGCGGCGTACCAGATCGAATGCGGCCAGCGGCGTCAGGTCATTCATGTTCGTCTCGCGAATCGCCTCTAGCAGCGGATGCTCGGCGGGGCCGAACAACGTGAGCTGGATGCCGTTCTCCTTCTTGCGGGAGCGGTTGGCGATGCGGGCGCGATTGTTGCTGTCGAGATGTTCGTCTTCGAGCTGGGCGAGGATCTCCTTGGCCCGCTCGTTCACGACCCTGGGGATGCCGGCCAGCCGGGCGACGTGGATGCCGTAACTCTTGTCGGCCGCCCCGTCGATGATGCGATGCAGGAACACAACCTGCTCCTCCCACTCGCGGACCGCCACGTTGAGGTTCTTGACCGCCGGCAGCGACTTTTCCAGATCGGTCAGTTCGTGGTAGTGCGTGGCGAAGAACGTGCGGCAACCGACGGAATCGTGCAGATACTCAACCACCGCCCAGGCCAACGACAGCCCGTCGTAGGTGCTGGTTCCGCGGCCGATTTCGTCGAGAATCACCAGGCTCTGCCGCGTGGCCGTGTTGAGGATGCGGGCTGTTTCGAGCATTTCCACCATGAACGTGCTCTGGCCGCGGGAAAGTTCGTCGCTGGCACCCACGCGGGCGAAGATGCGGTCCGCCACTCCGATCGTGGCGCGCTTGGCTGGCACGAAACTGCCACACTGAGCCATCAATGTGATCAGCGCCACCTGACGAATGTAGGTGCTCTTGCCCGCCATGTTCGGCCCGGTGATCAGCGAGATCATCCGATCCTCGCCGCCGGCGACCGCGTCGTTGGGGACGAACGCGCCGTCCGGCTCGGTGATGTCGAGCACCGGGTGCCGGCCGGCCGAGATGTCGAGCACCGCCTCGTCGGTAACGGTCGGCCGCACATAGTTGCGCTGACGCGCCAACTTGGCGAGCGCGGCCAATACGTCGATCTGCGCCAGGCAATCGGCCGTGACACGCAACTGCCTCGCCTCGGCGGCGACCGCCTCGCGGAGTTCGCAGAACAGCGTGTACTCCAGTTCCTTGGCGCGCTCCTCGGCGGAGACGACCTTTTCTTCGTATTCCTTCAATTCCGGCGTGACGTACCGTTCGGCGTTTTTGAGAGTTTGCTTGCGAATGAAATGCTCCGGCACCCGGTCGCGATGCGCCTGCGTGACTTCCAGATAGTAGCCGAACACCTTGTTGTAGCCGATCTTGAGGTTCGGAATGCCGGACTGCTCGATCTGCTGCTTCTGATACTCGGCGATCCACTTTTTGCCGCCGGCGGCCAACTCTCGCAGGTCGTCCAGCGGCGGGTGGAAACCTGGCTTGATCACGCCTCCGTCGCGGTTGCTCAGTGGTGCGTCGTCTTCCAGCGCCCCCTCGAGCTTGGTGCGCAGTTCGGGGCACAGTTGCAGGCGCTGTTCGATATCGGTCAAAAGCAGCGCCTTGCGGCCGGCAAGTTTCGCCTTCAGTTTGGGCAGCATCCGCAACGTGCGGGCGACGAAGCTCAAGTCGCGAGGACTGGCCCGGCCGGTCGTCACCCGAGCAAGCAATCGCTGCATGTCGTACACGTCGCCAAGAATCTGCTGCAAGTCGTCGGCCAGCGAGGCGTTCTCGACCAGCTCGGCGACCGCCTCCAGCCGGGCGTTGATCAGGTCGACGTCGGTCAGCGGATGCGCCACCCAGTCGGCCAACAGGCGGGAACCCATCGCCGTGGCGGTGCGATCGATCACTGCCAATAGAGTTCCTTCGCGGCGGCCTTCTCGTAGCGTGCGGGTAATCTCCAGGCTCCGCCGGGTTGCCTCGTCGAGTTGCAGCGTACCGGCGGTGCGATAAGGGGTGATCGTATCGATATGCCCCAGTTCGCTCTTTTGCGTCTCCTTGAGATACTCGATGATCGCGCCGGCGGCGCGGACCGCGGGACCGTCTTGCTCCTCAAAGCCAAACCCTTCCAGCGAAACCGCGGCGAGCTGCTTGAGCAGCGTCTGCTCGGCCGCCGCCTTGCCGAACGACCAGGCGGGCCGCGTCGTCAGCACCCACTCGCGGGCGATCTCCGGCGGCAGGTCGTCGGCGTCCTCGCTCAGCAGGCATTCGGCCGGCGCGACGCGGGCCAACTCGTCCGCCAGCCGTTCGGGGGCGCAGGTGGCGGCCTGAAAGCGGCCGGTCGATAGATCGATCCAGGCCAGGCCGAACGTCTCGCCCGGCACGATCGCGGCCAGGTAGTTCGGCTGGCGCGGATCGAGCAAGGCGTCGTCGGTGAGCGTGCCGGGCGTGACAACGCGGGTGACCTCGCGGCGAACCAGGCCCTTGGCCTGCTTGGGATCCTCAACCTGATCGCAGATGGCGACCCGCCGACCGAGCTTGATCAGCTTGGCGAGATAACCTTCCAGTTGGTGGTAGGGAAAGCCGGCCATGGGGACCGGGTTCTCCCCTTTGTCGCGACTGGTCAGCGTAATACCGAGCAGCTTGGAGGCGGACTTGGCGTCGTCGTGGAATAGCTCGTAGAAGTCCCCCATCCGAAACAGCAGCAGTGCATCGGGACAGGCGGCCTTGGCCTCTTCGTATTGTTGCATCATCGGCGAAGCAGTCATGCCAACATGCTAGCCGAACGGCGAGATGGATTGAAGATAGGGGCCGCAACGCCGCGGCTGGAAGCCGCGGCCACTAGGAGATGAATTCTTCCGCTTCTTCCTGCGAGTGCAGGTTCAGCTCGCCGGCGTCTTCCAGGCGGCGGACAATGTCGACGATTTGCTGCTGCGTTTGCTCAACGCTCGAAAGCCGCACCGGGCCGAGGTATTCCATCTCTTCGTTGAGCAAGTCGGCCGCCCGCTTGGACATATTGCCGAGAATCTTCTGCTTGAGCTCCTCGCTGGCCCCCTTGAGCGCCATGGCCCATTGATTGCTTTCGACGTTCTTGAGCACGGTTTGGATGTCCTTGTCGGCGAACTTGCAGATGTCCTCGAACACGAACATCAGGCGGCGGATCTCCTCGACCAGGTCGGGGTCTTCCTGGGCGAGATTTTCCAGCAGCACCTTCTCGGTGCCGCGATCGGTGACGTTGAGAATCTCGGCGACGCACGGCACGCCGCCGGCGTTCTCGAACGATTGGCTCATCACGCTGGCCATGCGAATTTCCAGCCCCTTTTCCACTTCGTGGATGATCTCGGGGTTGGTTTGCCCCATGGTCGCGACCCGATGAATTACCGAAAGCTGCCGCTCCGTCGGCAGGCCGGCCAGAATCTCGGCCCCCTTGGCCGGCGAAAGATGCGACAGCACCAAGGCGATGGTCTGCGGATGTTCGTCGATGATGAAGGTCATCAGATTCTGCGTATCGACGTTCTTGAGAAACCCGAACGGCAACGCCTCGATCTGCTGCCGCACGTTGTCCAAGGTGCCGGTGGCGTTCTTGCCCAGCGCCTTCTCGACCAGCGAGCGGGCGACGTCGATGCCGCCCGTCTCCCCCATGCTATTGGGGTTCGATTCAGCGAACTCCTGGGCGACCGCTTCCTTCTCGGTTCCGTTGACGCGCCCCAGCTTGGCGATCTCGATGGAAACCGCTTCGACCTGCCGCGAATCGAGCATGCACAACACCTGCGCCGCCTCGTCCTGCGGCAAGCTCATCAACAAAATCGCGGCTTTGCGAACGTCCGACATCGAAACTTCCTGGCGGTTAAAGCGACGTAAGTGAAGACCGTCGTCTAACCAATCGACCAGGCGTCGAGGTAAACTTTAACGATTCTACGGACTGGGGAAGCCTAACATTCGCAGATTGCCCACTGGCCGTTGTTTTCGTCGACCGCCACGCGGAGTTTCTCGGGCCGACAGCCGGTTCGTGCTTCCAACGACTCCCGCAGTCGCAGGCCGAGGTAGTGCGCGATTAGCTCCGCCGTGGTATTTGCCACCGGCAGAATCACACAGTCCTCGCGGGGAAAGACCCAGCGACGCTCTTCGAACCGCGCCTCGACCTCTTGGTCGCCGGCGGTCACTTGGATGGCAGGGTGGTGCTCTGGTAGCAACATGCGATGGTCTAACTCGTCGACCAGCTTCTTCATCTCGTCGCGCAGCGCAATGAAGTCGATCACATAATGATTTTCATCAAGCGGGCCGTACACCTCGGCCCACACCCGCCAGTTGTGCCCGTGCAACCGCTCGCAGACGTTGCCATCGAAAGTAATGAAATGCGCGGCGCTGAAGACGAGAAAGTCCTTGTCAACGCGAACGTGATACTGAGCGGGCATGGGGTAGTCCTGGCAGCGAAGGATGGCGTCCAGCGTGACTGCGGCTTCCAACCGCAGCCGGACACGACGATATTTCCCATCTTACTTGAACTTGAGCGGCAGCGGGATGTGGCCGTCTCGCAATGCGACGAACAGCGCCGCGGCGATCAGATCGGCTGTGGTGCCTGGGTTTCTGCGGTTACCGTCGCTCCGCAGGTAGAAGTCCAAATCGGCCAGTCGCTGGCGATACTCGGCACTGGTTGGCGAACCGGCGGCCAGCACCCCGCCGGCGCGGGCGGCAACCTCCAACGCCAGTTCGCGGCCTCCCTTGCGGGCGATCAGCGAATCGGGAAAGTCCCGCATGGTCTGCACTTGGACGTACACAATTGCATCGGTCAAGGAAAGCTGTAGATCGCCGATCGCCGACTTCAGCCAGGGGACGATCACGTTGAGCACGTCGTCGTAGGCCCGCGCCCATTGCCGCGCGACCATGTCGTACTCCTCGGCCGCCCGCATGGCATGCAGCAGATTGTTCGGCGGTTCGCCGTGGACGTCCATCTGTTCGACATGGCCCAGCCCGCCGGGGTTGGCCAGGCGGATCGCTTCGTACACGTCGGCGGCATCCTCCGGCCGCAGTTGGTGCAGCACGCGTTCCACGCCGAGCCGCAAACTGGTCGTTGGCGGAACCACCGCCAACGGCGCGAGCAGCAGAATGACGCCCAGATTGACATTGCAGTCGCAAACCAACTGAGTCTGCCTGACGGCTTGCAAAATCGTTTGTCCCAGGCGCCGCTGGGCGGCCGTGCCGATGGTTGGCGTCGCCGCGGCGGTCGCTGCCAAAAAATGCTCGAACCGCATGTCGGCAAAGTCGGCGCCGCGATGCACGTTGCCGCACTTGGGCGCGGCCGCTTCCAGCAGACAGGCCAGCGAAACGCATTGTTCGATCGAAAGCCCACTCGCCGCCCGCGATGGTTGGTCTTGGTTCATTGCATGTGCTCCCGAGGTTGCGCGGAGCAAGGCTGGTTCGCCAGGAACTGCTCCAACAGCGGCCCGATCAACTCATGAGCGTCTTCCACTACATAGTGGCTGGCGTCTTCCAGCCGATGCACCTCGGCCGCGGGGAGACTTTCCAGCAGGCGGTCCAGGCACATCGGCGTAAAGCACCAGTCCTGCATGCCCCAGATGAACATGGCCGGCTTGTCGTCAAGGAGCCGTAGATCGCGCTCGATCTTCTCCAGCAGTTTCCAATTGGGATGTCCGTCGTGGGCGGGAATATCTTTTACAAAGGCGTTGATCGCCACACGGTTGGCCCAACTGTCATACGGCGCCAGGAAGCCCTGCTTGACTTCCGCCGTGAAATTCTCCGGCCGGGCAGTCGCCATCCACGGCGCCGCCTTGGCAAACGCATTGAGCTTACGTACCGCCAGCGTTCCCAACACCGGAACACGGCAAAGCCGAATACGAAACGGAATGAACGGCGGCGGAAAAGCCCCGGTATTGAACAGCACGATTCGGGCGAAGCGCTGCGGCTGGCGGGTCGCCGCACCCAGGCCGATGGCTCCGCCCCAATCGTGAGCCAGCAGCGTGATATCACGCAGATCGAGCCGCTCGATCAAGGCGAGCAGATTGTCGATGTGGCGGTCGAGTGTGTAGGGATAGTCTTGCGGCTTGTCGCTCAATCCGCAGCCGATGTGGTCGGGTGCGATCACGCGACATTCCTGGCGAAACGCCGTCACGATTCGCCGCCAATAAAACGACCAGGTCGGATTGCCGTGGACGCAGAGCAACGTCTCGGTGGCGGCAGACGACTTGGTTGGCGGGCCTTCGTCCAGATAATGCAGGCGCGCACCGTCGTCCAGTTCGAGCCAATGCGACTCGAACGGATAGAGACTGCGCCAAGCGGGTTGCGTGGAAGTGGTCATCGAATGACGAGCCTGGCGGCTCCTTTGCGTGACGGACGGGACAATGGTCCCAGCGCTTTCAGTGGAAACGGATTAAAGGGGCAACTTTTTGAACAGAAGGGAACAGAGAGAACGAAGGGAAGGATTCTCCGTTGACTCCTTATTGCCTCAGTTCGCTCAAACAAAGTGATCGAAGTGCGCCCGAAACTTGATAGCGGTATAGCGAGTTTTATGTATTTTGTGCTGGGTTGGTTCGTCGAGTCAGCTTGCATCAACGCCTAGCGCGAACGTAACGGGCATTCATTTTGCAATTGAATCGACGATTCAGGCAACAGAGCGGGGCAGAGTCAACAGAGTATGCATTCCTTCGTTTTCTTCGTTTCCTCCTGTTCTAACTGTCGTCGCGGACCTTTAAAGCCCTGGGACAATGGTCCCATCCTGGGCTGCGCAAAATCGAGCTTTAAGGGCATGTTAAATGCCAGAGGTTTTGTTCCGGCTGAGTCCGCCCTGTAAGGGCGCAACAACACAGCCCAGGCGAAGCGAGCGCCAAGCGAGCGCCCGCCTGGGTTACCGCCCCGATAGAGTGCTAGCCCTGAAAGGGCGTAACAAATCGCAGCCATTGTTGCGCCCTTTCAGGGCTAGCGACGTTAATCTCGCGTGAACCCAGGCGGGCGCTGGCCGCCTGCGGCGGCGACGCTTCGCCTGGGCTATGTTGTTTTGCCCTTTCAGGGCAGATCAAATTCGCGTTTGCCGTGGAAGGAACAATAG
This sequence comes from Pirellulales bacterium, assembly GCA_040878585.1. Lineage (GTDB taxonomy): Bacteria > Planctomycetota > Planctomycetia > Pirellulales > UBA7805 > JBBDLY01. The sequence continues at coordinate 10,635 of JBBDLY010000381.1, read as the reverse complement.
TTGGGTAAGCCCGAATACTCATTAAGACTCGATTTTGCGCAGCCCAGGCCCATCCTACTTGCTTGCGGCTTCCAGCCGCGACCGAAGAATCACCATCTACCTATCGTCGTAACGATACCAGACACCGCAGCGTGCGGCTATTCCACTGTGGCTTGTTTCAGGCGCTCCAGCCACCAGTCGCGTGTTTCGGCCCAGGCTGCCAATTGCTGGCGACGTTGGCCTGCGTCCTTCTCGTTGATTTGGCCGGCCCGCTCGTAGACCCAGGCAAGCATGTACTGGGCCGACGCCTTGCTCACGCGTGGCGCCTCGCCGATCTGCACGTACCAAGGTCCGCTGCTGGCAAAGCGATAGGTATTGGGAGTGTCCGCCACGGCGCGAATCAGAAACCAGCCGCTCTCGTCGAACTCCAACTCGGGCAACATGCCGTTGCGGCGGGCGAACTCGTCCAGCAGGATGTGATGGGCGACCTCTCCATTCTTGACAATCTCCAGGTACTCGACCTTGTCGGCAAACGATAGATTCAAGGTGAGTTCCAGTTTCAGCCGTTCGCCCGCAGCCGCTGCAAAGATATGCCCCGGCGGTTCGCCCTCGGTCAACGGGCGCAGCATTGGCCCATTGGTGACGACCACCCGACCGGCCCGCAAATTCTGCCACCATTGGTCGTACTCGAAGCTTTCGCCGCAATGGACGTAGGTCCGATTGTAGCCGACCGGTATCTCGGTGATGCCGGAGCCGGTGCCGCCGGTGGGCGGAATGCGCAGCCCGCAGTTGAGCAGATGATAGTAAACCTCTTGGGTGTATCGGCCCAGGCCGTTGGCCCCGGCGTAGTTCCTGCGGTCGCGCGGGCGATAACCGGGGGCCAGTTCGACGATGCCTTCCTTTTGCAGATGCGGACCCGCGATCCGCACGCCGTCGACGACGCCGCGGGCGATCCACAGCGGCATGTCCGCGGCGTACGGGGCGTCGACCTCCACAAAGCCTCCCCGAGCACGCGCTTCCGCCGCATACTCCGCCGCCAGCACGCCGCTGCCATGCTCGCCGGTGACGCGCGCCGGCTTGTCGAGCTGATGGTAGGTCAAACCGCCGCCGGCCGTGGCGTCGTGCCCGGCCATGACGTCGAGCAGATGATCGTCGTCGAGCCGTTCGACAGGGTCGTCCGGCAGCGCCTGACGCGCCCAGAGACTCGAGTTATTGCTCCACGTAATCACCTCCGCCACGTTGATATCGCCGGCTCGCACGAGCAACGGCAAGTCGTGGCGACTGCGCGCAACGCCCAGGTCGCCGGACCACCAGCCTTCCAGCTTCATGTTGACGAACCGCTTCATGGTCACGGTTTGCACGTCGTCGGCGAAGTCGTTGATGCGAAAATGGCCGCTGCGGGCGTAATACTCTGGTCCACAGGAGATCTCGAACTTGTAGTTGCCCAGCGGAACCTCCAATTCGAGTTTTCCGTCGAACTCAAAGTGGTTTCCCAAGGCGGGCAAGCCGGGGGGGCGGCGATTGCGATTCCGCTCGTTGGTCAGGTGCATTCGGCAGGGCAACGGTTTGCCGTCGGACTCGTCGATGACTGTCAACACCAGCTTTCCGACCCGCGCGGCGGCCGGCTCGGCTGCGCCGAAGATCGCCAGCGCTAACACGACGGTGAGCGTGAAGTAGACAAAAGGTAACACTTCAGCCTTCTGCGGCACGCTTGGCACGGTCGGAACCTCCCCTTCTCCCCTTGGGAGAAGGTGGCCGAAGGCCGGATGAGGGCGCGGTGCTAGGGTGGTATGTCCCGCGAGTATTCTTGGGACAGCGCGGATTAGCGGCGCGCCCTCATCCGTCTGCTGCGCAGCCACCTTCTCCCAAAGGGAGAAGGGTTTTGCTTCAGATGGCTGAACTGTTACGACAAATGGAACTCGGCGGCCGGCCATGGAGTGCCTCGGCAAAATCGATGGAATCGTTGGAATCGGCGCGGAGAACGATTCGCTACTGTAAATCGTAGCATGGAAGGGGGCACCGCGGGCAACTCAAAAGCATGCCCTAGCCTGCTTGAATCAACGTAAGTTCTATCCCTACAATAAGCTTCGGCACGGAATCTCCAGATGAATACGGCACACATGGCAGAAGATTATTACAAGACGTTGGGCGTCGTCCGCGAAGCCTCGCAGGCGGAGATCGACAAGGCGTATCGCGACTTGGCGCGAAAATACCATCCCGACCTCAATCCCAAGGATAAAGACGCCAAACGCAAGTTCCAGGAGGTGCAGGCCGCCTACGACGTCCTTAAGGATAGTGAAAAACGGGAAATGTACGACCGTTACGGGCATTCGTTCGAGTCGATGGGCGCCGGCGGACCGGCCGGCGCCGGACCGCAGTGGTCGAGCACCGGCGGCGCGGGATTTGAGGGCTTTGATTTCAGCGACTTGTTTCGCAACCGGCAAGGCGCCGCGGGCTTCGAAGGAGGCGAAGGCTTCGCCGACTTCTTTCGGCAATCGACTGGCAGCCCAGGCGGAGGAAGAACCTCGCGGCGACAACCGCGCCATACCCGCGGGGCCGACATCCTGCACGAGCTTAAGGTGCCGTTTGCGACCAGCGTGGTCGGCGGCGAGGCCCAGTTAAAAATTCAGCGCGCCAACGGAAAACTGGAAACCATTTCCGTCAAGATTCCTCCAGGGGTGGAAGACGGCCAGAAGATTCGACTCCGCGGGCAAGGCGAAGCGCCCCCCACCGGCCAAGGCGAGCACGGCGATATCTTGATTATCATTCGCGTCGCGCCCCATGCCAACTTCACGCGCCGCGGCAACAACCTGGAAGTGGTTGTGCCCATCACCGTGGCCGAGGCCGTGCAAGGCGTAAAGGTCGATCTGCCCACGCCGCGCGGCGTGATCACCCTGACCGTGCCCCCAGGCACGTCCAGCGGCAAGAAACTGCGCATCAAGGGGCATGGTGTGATCGCGAAGAACAAGGCGCAAGGAGATCTGCTGGCCGAGGTGCAAATCGTGCTGCCAAGGCAGATCAGCGACGAAGCACGAGAAGCGCTGCTCAAGCTGGGAGACGCCGACGGGACCGCGCTGCGGCAAGAACTGAGGTGGTGATGGCCCCGTCTCGAATGACAATTCGCGTGGCAACGAGTTCCTTCCAGTGCGACTTGGCATGAGGTCGCCGTGATGGACAGACCGACGCCCGATCAACGTTTTCCGCGAGAGCGGAGATTGCGTCGCGACGACGACTTCCGGGCGGTGTTCGCCCGCAAGTGCTCCGCGGCCGACGCGTTCATCGTGATCTATGCCCGGCTGAACGACGTCGGCTATTCCCGTCTTGGCCTGTCGGTTTCCAAAAAGCACGGCTCGGCCGTGCGGCGGAATCGATGGAAGCGTCTATTCCGCGAAGCGTTCCGGCTGGAATACTCGCAACTGCCGCAGTCGCTCGATCTGGTAATGATTCCCAAGCAAGGCAGCGAGCCGAACTTGGCGTCGATCCGCGAGTCGCTTTGCCATCTGACGCAACGGCTAGACAAGCGGCTACAGCGCCAGCGGGAGTCCGACCCATGAAACGGCTGTTCGAGTTGCTCATCTCCATTCCCGGCCGGCTGTTGATCGGCGTGGTGATCGTCTACCAATGGACGCTCAGCCCATTGTTCCGCGGCTGCTGCCGCTTCGAGCCTTCCTGCAGCCAGTACATGATTCTGGCGGTGCGCAAGTACGGCGCGCTTTCGGGCCTGGTCCGCGGCATTCTACGCATCTGCCGCTGTCACCCCTGGCACCCGGGCGGATACGATCCGCCGTAGTGGTTTCACTGTTGCTCGATTCCCTGTTGCTCGATTCTCCGAATCGAGAAGAGGTGCTAACAGCCATCGCCCACCTTGCGCCGGCCGCATGCTTCCAAACCGGGCAAGCACCGCCTCTCGATTCGGAGAATCGAGCAACAGTCTTGCGGCGGCTTTATTGTTGCGGCATGTTCGTACGGAGCGTAGAATTGCAACATGACGAAGGTCGCTCGTTTTTTCGGAGGTAGCCATGACACTTCAAGAACTTGAATCTGCAGTGAGCGACTTGCCCCCCGAAGATTTGCGTGCGTTTGCACGGTGGTTTGAAGAGTATCTGGCGGATGCCTGGGACCGGCGTATCGATGCAGATATCCAGTCCGGGGGTCATATTGCCCGATGCCAATCGCGCAGTAGAAAGGCATCATGGGAACAAAACTCAGCAACGTCGATGAGTTGCACAAAGCCCTCTGCGAGTGCCCGGGCAGACCTGTTGAATTAGAAGACGACGAGACGAAGACCGTTTATGTCATCCTAGCCCGCGAACAGTTTCGCGAGATACAGCTACACGTGATTGCGTTGAGCGACGAGGAGAATGCTGGCCATTGCCGCTCAATCGTTTTGAGGAGCCATCGGGAGCACCTATGAAAGTAGTCACTACAGGAACTTTGATTGACGGCGTGGTCAAGCTTGACGGTCAAGTCGATTTGCCTAACCATAGCCGGGTCAACGTCAGTATTGAGTCGACCGAGCTTGACGTGCAGACCTCGCGCGCCGCTTTGGAAAGGTTTCTGAAGCGCGCCGAGCAAAGGAGCTTTAACTCCGGTGGTATCCGTTTTTTGCGAGACGAGTTGCATGAACGCGATTGACACAAACGAGCCTTTCAAGCAATCGATCGCCAGGGATATCTTAACTCAACTAAGCAACTCTGCAACAACGGTCTTACTTTTGGGAGTGAGGTTGGCAGCCTTCGAATAGAACTGTTGTTAATAAATCGCGTGCCAGCGTGAGAACCATGAAGGAAACACTCCTGAATACGGCTTGCTTTAGCAACGGTGGCTGCCCCGTGTTACTCGTGGCAGTTTATGCGGCAGTGCTTGGCGCGTCACCGTCTCCCGCGGCAGAGGATGCCCAAGACCAGATCAAAAACCTTGAGGCGTTCGTGGACGAGGTTGATCGCGTTTTGGAGCACGATCACGCCGATCAGCGGATTACGCGCTTCCACGAGAAGCTGGATGATCTAGTCAAGCAGGCGGATGGCGATGTGGCTGAAGTTGTTCAGCAAATATTGCAAGGTGATGACAAAGTCATTGCGAGGGCTTATGCAAGTTGGTTGGTGTTGGAGGGCGCCAAGTTTGGCCATGGGGTCATCCCATCGAAAGCAGTGCCGAGTGACGTCGCGGCGCAACTTATGGTAGGGCTCATGCTGCAAGCAGAGCATGGGGAGGACAGCGAACGTAAGATAATGACGGTTCCTTTTCTCGTTGGGGTCTTTGCCCGTTTCACGTCGGACCAGGAGCTAATCAAGGCGGTTCAGCCGCACCTAAAGACGAACAATACAGGTCTAAAAAACGAGCTCCATCAACTGCTCGCCGGAAAGTTCCACGAACACGGGCCATTCTCTCGACCCTTTCACTCGATCGCGAGTATGCTGAAAGCGCAGGACGGTCGGATCGATGTGTATCTTGTACAGTTCATGTTTCTTTACGATACCGAGGAGGCACTGCTAACGCTGGCAGACTTCTATGTAGAAAACCAAAATGAACGGAAGTCGCTATTGCTCGCTTACCGTACTCTAGACACGGCTATCTGGAAGGGAAGGCACGGCCTCCAACGACCGCCCAACATTGAGGCCGAACAGCGCGACGCACTGGCGACGCTCAGCGAACACGAACAGTGGTGGGCGCGGCTCTACACCGCCCAAATCATGAAAAAGGAGCCAGTGTTCCGGCTCCCCGAGTTGTTCAACAACCTCAAGAACGACGAGCATCCCCTAGTGCGCGAAGCGCTGAAAGGGGTAAAACGCGAATAGTTCAATTTCGAAAGAGCAAACGGATGAAAGTTGTCACGACGGGAACCTTGTTTAACGGTGTGGTGAAGCTCGATGGCCAAGTGGACCTGCCGAACAATTGCCGCGTCAATATCAGCATCGAATCAGTCGAGAGTGACGCTCGGGCTTCCGAAGCTGCGCTGGAAAGGTTTTTGAAGCGCGCTGAGGAACGGGCCTTTGATTCCGCAGGTGTTCGCTTCACCCGAGACGAGTTGCATGAACGCGATTGACACAAATGTGCTCGTCAAACTTCACCCAAGCGTTATAACCGAACCTGCCGAACGTCCGTGCTCTTTCCGATTGTCCCATTTCCCCTTCTCCACGCCCCCGCCCATGCTAAACTTCCCTCGGGTGAGTTGCCTTCTTGAATCGACCTCTCTGACGATTGTCCGCTTCGCGACAGTCATGCCGCCGGTAGCTCTCCGGTAACCGTTGACGCGGCGACCGCTTCCCGTGGATTCCCGCCGCAAGAAGTGTCGATCCAAAGTTGCATGTAGCATTCTGTACGTTGCACCTGGCATCCGTGCTTGCAACATGCCACATACAACGTGCTACATGAAGTGGGGCATGGACGCGCCCAAGGTCAGCCGCGCAACGGCGCGGGCTGCAATAGGCAACTTGGCCGAGAGCGTTCATGTTTGAAGACCGCAACGTAAAACTCGATATCTTCGCGCTGGCCTTGGCCGCGGTGGTCGCCTTCCTGGCGATGGCGTTGCTCAGTTACGACCGGGCCGACGCGGTGGCCGCCGATAGTCCCAGTTCACTCGTGTATCCCGCGCCGGAGCAAGTCGGCAACGTCGCCGGGCGGATGGGCGCCTGGACCGCCGATCGCCTGCTGCGGCTGTTTGGCGTGGGGGCGTTCTACCTGGTCGCCTCGCTGGCGGCGGTCGACGTGTTCCTGCTGCTGCGGCGCGGCGTCGGCGAGCCGGTCACCCGCACTTGTGGCTGGCTGATGACCCTAGTCGGCGTCACCACGCTGGCCGCGATGGCGCTGCCGCGGTTGGCGCCTTCGTTCTGGTTCGGTCCGGAGATCGGCCCCGGCGGCTATCTGGGGGCGGCGCTGCGCGGCTTGTTGGAAATGAATTTCGCGGCGGCCGGTTCCTATATTCTCGCCTTGAGCCTCGTCGCCGCCGGCCTGCTGCTAACGACCGACTACTGGCTGCTGCGGTTCGCCGCCTGGTCGATCGCGATGCCCGCCAGCCGCATGGGCGGCCTGGTTCGCCGCCGTCAGGCGCCGAGCCGCCGCAAACGGGACGATCTGCCCGAAAAGTTCGCGAAGTTTGAGGAATTCGAGGAGGAGGACGAGGAGGAAGAATCGCCCTCGGAGTTGAACATCCGCATCGGCGGCCGACGCCGCGGCGAGCCGGAGGAGGTCGAGGACGAGGAAGAAGATTTAGAGGAAGAGGCCGAAGAGGTCGAGGAAGACGAACTCGAAGAAGAGGAGGAGCTCGACGAAGCGGTCGCCGAGGACGAGGAAGACGTCGAGGACGACGAAGCGGCAACCGACGAGCCGGGCAAGAAGAGCGTCGGGCAGCGATTGACGGCGGCCCTGCGAATTCGCACTCCCAAGTCGAAGGTCCGCGACGCGGCGCGGCAAGAGGTGATCGAGGAGTTGGACGAGGCGGTCGCCCAAGAGGACGTGCTGGCCGACTACCAACTTCCCGACCTGAACCTGCTGTTGCCCTCGGAAGACGCCAACTACGCCGAGCAAGAGCGCGAGGTCCGCAAGAAGGCCAAGCAACTGGAAAAGGCATTCGCCACGTTCGGCTACAACGTCAAGGTGGTCGAGATCGAGACCGGCCCGGTCATCGCCCAGTACGAGCTGGAACTGGAAGCCGGCCTGCGGCTGTCGAAGATCACCAATCTGGCGGACGACATCGCAATCGCGCTGCGGGTGCCGAGCGTGCGGATCGTGGCACCGATCCCAGGCAAAAACACCGTCGGCATCGAAGTGCCCAACACAACCCGGCTGGTAGTTCGCATGCGCGAGGTGATGGAGGAATACGCCGCCAAGGCGAAGAAGATGAAGATTCCGATCTTCCTCGGCAAGGACGTGTCGGGCAATCCGATGGTCTGCGATCTGGCCACCTTGCCGCACCTGTTGATCGCCGGCCGCACCGGCACCGGCAAAAGCGTCTGCCTCAACTCGATCATCACTTCGATGGTCATGACCCGGCGACCCGACGAAGTGAAGATGCTGATGATCGATCCCAAGATGGTCGAACTCAGCCCCTACAAGCAACTGCCGCACTTGATGCACCCGGTGGTGACCGACATGCGCAAGGCAGAAGCGATCCTAGCCTGGGCGGTCGAGAAGATGGAGGAGCGGTACGCCCTGCTGGCCAGCGCCGGGGTGCGGCACGTGAGTGTTTACAATCAGCTCGGCGAAGAAGAACTGATGGATCGCATCCAGCCGGAGAGCGAGGAAGACCGCCAGAACATCCCGCTCAACCTGCCGTACATCGTGATCGTGGCCGACGAAATGGCCGACCTGATGATGACCTCCGGCAAGGAAGTGGAACAGCATATCATTCGGCTCGCACAGAAGAGCCGGGCCGAGCGCATCCACCTCTTACTCCCCACCAAGAAGCCGACGGTCCACGAAATCACCGGGCTCATCAAATCGAACTTGCCGGCGCGGATCGCCTTTCAGGTGGCCAGCCGCACCGACAGCCGCGTGGTGCTCGACGAAATGGGGGCCGACAAGCTGCTCGGCAACGGCGACATGCTGTTCCTGTGGCCCGGCACCAGCACGCTGATTCGCGGGCAAGGCACGTATCTGAGCGACGACGAGATCAACAACGTGATCGCCTCGGTCGCGGTGAGCGAGCCACAGTTCGCCAAGGAACTGATCCAGTTGAAGCCGGCCGGCGCTGAGGAAAGCACCGGCAAGGATCGGTTCAAGAACCGGGACGAACTGTACGAGCAGGCGGTCGACGTGATCGTCCGCGAGGGGCGGGGCAGTGTCTCGCTGTTGCAGCGAGCCTTGGGGGTCGGCTACGGCCGCGGCGCGCGGCTGATCGACTTCATGGCCGAGGACGGCATTGTCGGCGAATACAACGGCTCGCAAGCGCGTGAGGTACTGATCACGCCGGAGCAATGGGTAGCGATGCAGGCGGCGGCCGACAGCGAGGGGGACGAAGATCCCGATCCGCCGCCCGAACCGCCCAAGAAACGTAATCGCATCACGCTCGCCTCGCGCAAGCGGGAAGAAGACTCCGACGACGCCGAGGCCGACCGCGACGACTACGCAGCGGCCGAATCGGCCGAGTTCAGCGACGACGAGTGGCTCGAAGAGGAGGAAGACGACGACGAGACCGAAGTCGACGAGGAGGAAGAGTCGGAGGACGAACTGTTCGAGGAAGAAGAAGAGGACGTCGAGGAATACGAAGTCGACGAGTACGATGAAGAGGAAACCGAAGAGGATGAGGAAGATGCAGGCGAGGAAGACGAGTACGAGGAGGATGAACTAGACGAAGAAGAAGAATACGAGGAGGACGAGGAAGTCGATGAAGACGAGGGAGATCAAGAGGCGTCGGAGGACGAAGCCCCGCCACGGTCACGCAGAAAAAGTGCTTGATGCATTGGCAGCCCAGCCTAGTCCGCCCCGATGCTGGCACTCGAATTGAGGGGATTCTCGCTAGAAAACGCCGCTGCGGCGGGCGGAAAAAATCACGCCGATTTTCGTCTTGGAATGCGCCCCCGGCTTTGGTAAGCTCCCCTCCATGATTGGCGCGAGACGTCAGGGAGGACCAATCGCCGCCAGTGGTTGCAGCTCGTCAGCGGGCCTATTCTTTCTACGAATGGATTCCCGGCCGACATGGAAGGAGGCCCACAGATGAATTCTCAGAAGCATCAACTCGCCACCCATATTCGTTGGATGATTCGCCGCGATATGCCGGAGGTGCTGGAGATCGAAAACAGCGCCTTCGAGTTCCCCTGGTTCGAGGAGGACTTTATCCGCTGCCTCCGCCAGCGCAATTGCATCGGCATGGTGGCCGAGCACGACGACCGCGTGGTGGGGTTCATGATCTATGAGTTGTACAAGACGCGGCTGCACATTCTCAACTTCGCCGTCTCCGCCGACGTCCGCCGCCGCGGTGTTGGTTCGCAGATGGCGCAGAAGCTGATCAGCAAGCTCTCGCACCAGCGGCGGACCAAGGTGCTGCTGGAAATTCGCGAGACGAATCTCGACGCCCAGCTATTTTTCCGTGCCAACGGGTTCAAGGCGGTTTCCGTGCTGCGCGACTACTACGACGACACGCCCGAAGACGCCTACCTGCTGGAATACCTGCATCAAGCGGAATCGGGCGAGATGATCATCCCGCTCAATCGCATCTCAAAGCTGGCCGGCTGACGCCGCCTCCACAACCCTTCTCCCTGCGAGGTCGTGCAGCTTTTAAGTAGTTGTTTTGTCGGGTTTTAGTGAATTGCATGCGACGTCGGATCTGATCTGCCCTGAAAGGGCAAAACAGTACAGCCCAGGCGAAGCTACGTTGTCCGCTTGCGGACAACGAGCGCCCGCCTGGGTTAACACGACCACTGGACCGCTAGCCCTGGAAGGGCGGAACAAACCACGGCGCCTCCATTTGTTCCGCCCTTTCAGGGCTAGCTTCGGAATTGGACTCTAACCCAGGCGGGCGCTCGCCGCCTTCGGCGACTCGCTTCGCCTGGGCTATATTATTTTGCCCTTTCAGGGCAGATTGAGGCGATGTCAACTCGTGCTAGCGATCCCTAGATCGCAATACACAAACTACTTAAAAGCTGCATGACCTCCAGGAGGGCAGGAGTGAATCTCCGATGGCCCGTGCCGCGGGGATCGCGCTGTCGATGGCGGACT
>JBBDLY010000380.1:0-2835 GCA_040878585.1 Pirellulales bacterium | reverse complement strand
GCGGGAATGCGGGACAATTGAGGTCGCGGATCGCTCCGCGTTGCTGTTGGCTCCGCCGCTTTCCTCGCACGATACGTTGGCATCATGACTCGACCCAAACTTCGCGCAACCACGATTCTCAGCGTCCGTCACGGCGACCAGGTCGCCATCGGCGGCGACGGTCAGGTCACCTTGGGCGACGCCGTGATGAAAGGCGACGCCATGAAGATCCGCCCGCTGCTGGGCGGGCAGGTGATTACCGGCTTCGCCGGCGGCAGCGCCGACGCCTTCGCGCTGCTGGAGCGGTTCGAGGCCAAGCTGAAAGATTATCCCGGCAACGTCCCCCGCGCGGCGACCGAATTGGCCAAGGAATGGCGCACCGACCGGGCGTTGCGTCGACTGGAAGCAATGATCATCGTGATCGACAAGGCCAACTCGCTGCTGGTCTCGGGCATTGGCGACGTGATCCAACCGACCGACGGCGTGCTCGGCATCGGCAGCGGCGGCAACTACGCCGTGGCCGCCGCCCGAGCGCTGGTGCAGCACAGCAGTTTGTCGGCCGGCGAAATCGTCCGCGCGTCACTGGAGATCGCCGCCGGCATCGACATCTACACGAACACCAACATCACCGTCCAAGAACTGGAGGCCGCAGAGTGAGTCTGGCCGAAGATTCCCCCAAGAAACTCCCCGCTACCGGTGGCGCGCTGACGCCGCGACAGGTCGTCGAGGAACTCGATCGCTACATCGTCGGCCAGCACGACGCCAAGCGGGCGGTCGCCGTGGCGATCCGCAATCGCTGGCGACGGCAGCAGCTTGACGACGAGTTGCGGCGCGAGGTGAATCCCAAGAACATCCTGATGATCGGCCCCACCGGCGTCGGCAAAACGGAGATCGCCCGGCGGTTGGCCAAGCTGACCGGCGCGCCGTTCATCAAGGTCGAGGCGACCAAGTACACCGAGGTCGGCTACTATGGCCGCGACGTGGAGAGCATGGTCCGCGAGCTGGTCGAGAATGCCATCGGCCTGGTCCGCGAATCGGAACGCGAACGGGTCGAGGAGGAAGCCAAGCGCCGGGTGACCGACCGGCTGCTCGACCTGTTGGCGCCGGCGCCCAGTTCGTTCGACGTCTCTGCCGAGGGGGGCGAAAACGACGCCGACCGCATCAAGCGCACCCGCGAAAAGATGCGGGCGATGCTGCTCGGCGGCGAGTTGGAGCAGCGGAAGGTGGAGATCTCAATCGAGCAAAAGGCGTCGCCGATGATGTTCACCAACATGGGCGCCGAGCAGATGGATATCGACCTGCAAGGGATGTTCGAGAAAATTCTGCCGCGCAACGTGCAGCGCCGCGAACTGACGGTGGCCGACGCCCGCAAGGTGCTGTTCGAGGAAGAGTGCGACGCACTGATCAACCAAGAGAAGGTCAACGCCCAGGCGATCGAACTGGCCGAGAACGTGGGGATTATCTTTCTCGACGAGATCGACAAGGTGGTCGCCACCGAGGGGGGCCGCGGGGCCGACGTCTCGCGTCAAGGCGTGCAGCGCGACCTGCTGCCGATCGTCGAGGGGACCACCGTGCAGACCAAGCATGGCTACGTGAAGACCGACCACATTCTGTTCGTCGCCGCCGGCGCGTTCCATCGCGCCAAGCCGAGCGAACTGATGCCGGAGCTGCAAGGCCGCTTCCCGATCCGCGTGGAACTGGACGACCTGACCAAGGAAGACTTCATTCGCATCCTCAAGGAGCCGAAGAACTCGCTCACCCGGCAGTACACGGAGCTGATGCAAACGGAAGGGATCACGGTCACGTTCACCGACGACGCGGTCGAGTCGCTGGCGGAATACGCCCACAACGTGAACCAGACCACGCAAAACATCGGCGCCCGCCGGCTCTATACGATCATGGAGCGCCTGCTGGAAGAACTAAGCTTCGAGGCCCCCGACATGGGCGTCGGCAAGGTGGAGATCAACGCGGCCTATGTAAAACAGCGGTTGGATTCGGTCAGCCAGGACGAGGATTTGAGCCGGTTTATACTATAAGGTGACCGTTCAATGATGTTAGCACTGTTAGCGCTCAGCACGGTAGCCAATTTCTATCTGGTGGTCACCTACTCGTCTTGGAAGGAGGAAAAGCATGACTCCTTCTCGTGCAACTTGCAACTCGCTATCGCCTGTTTCACGATTGCTGGAACATATTTTGGATTCTCTCCTGTTGAGAGCGGGGAGATCGGGAAAAGCGCAATCGCTTTTCTCTTTGTCGGTGGGCTGATGTTGGCACTCTTTTCTGCCTTTCAGGCCACAGCCCGGCTGGCGTTTAGCTATTCTGTGCGAAGGCAAATTGAGTTGGGTGAGTCAGAATGAGGATTTGAGCAAGGTCATATCCTGAGGTGCGGCACTTACAATAGTGGCTCTTTGAGAGAATCATGACTCCGCAAGAGTTGGTACAGTGTATGCCTTTACGGCGGGATCAACTGTCGCAACCGTCAAACCATGCTGCGATGCTTGTGCCACCAAAAGTCGATCGAAAGGGTCGCGATGCAGCAAAGGCAACTGAGCCAGATAAGCCATTGCACCCTCATCGATCGGCAAACTGGCAATTCCATGGGCAGCGCGTTGAAGTGAAACGTAGGCATCCGCAGATGCAGGCAACGGTAGTTTACCAATCTGATGCTTGATGACGGCCTCCCAGACAGAAGCGACACTTAGGTAGACATCGTTATTCAAATCTTGAATCGCCGATTCAAACGACTGGGGCAGCCTCGAATCGGACGTGAGATACCACAGAAACACGTGCGTGTCGAGCAATATCTTCATCGTCCCTCGAAGTCCCTCAAGACATCGTCTGGAAGCGGTGCATCGA
>JBBDLY010000379.1:3281-17720 GCA_040878585.1 Pirellulales bacterium | reverse complement strand
AAACAAGCATTGACGTGCATTGATGCTTTTCGCTACGCTTCGCCCCACTTTCCGCTGCGCGCACGGTGCGCGCGAGGTGGCATTGGCATGGCGTAGGTTATGGCAGAACCGCGAGAAGACGATTTTCGACCGCCGAACGCCGTGGGCAAGCTGCGCGCGCAGTTCGCTCCATTGGCCGCCCGCGTCGCGGCGCATGTCCAGCAGAACAAGCTCCGCGCGGGACTACAGGCCGTGGCTGCTGTGCTGGTTCTGCTAATTCTCGGCAGCGTTTGGTCCTGGCTTCATCAAACGGTCGATCCCAACAAGTATGAGGAGATCACGCTGGAGGCGGCGCTGGAGGCGCTCGATCAACAGCAGTTCACTCAGGCGCGGCTGATTGCCGAGAAACTCCGCTACGATTCGCGGCTTACGCCGGAGGAACTGGGAGGACCGTTGTTCGTGCTGGGTGCCGCCGCTTCGTACGAAGCCGACGACGTGTGGGGAAAGGCGCAGCGCAGCTATCACCTGCTGGCGGCCACCTACTTGAAGGAAGCGGAGGATCGCGGATTTCCTGAAAATCGTCGGGCCGAGGGCGTGTTTTTGCTTGGCCGCAGCCGCTACTTGAGCCATCAATTCGCCTCTTCCATTCCCCTGTTGGAGAAAGCTCTGGTCGAGTTGCCGGCGCGGCAAACTGAGATACTCGGATACCTGACCGGCGCCTATCTGGCGGGCGGAACTCCCAACTATCCCCAGGCGCTTGACTACAACGAACGATACCTGGCCGATCCGAAACTGCCTGTCGCGCAACGCCACGCCGCGCTGCTGCTGCGGGCGGCGATGCTGTTCGAGATGGGCGAAACGGAACGCTGCCGGCAAACGCTGGCACTGATTCCTCCGACCGCACTGAATCGGGGCGAGGTGATTGTATTGGAAGGCCGCCTAGCGATGCGGGCGGCGCGTCGCTTGCAAGACGAGACGGCCCGGCAGCGATCGGCGTTGCCGGCCGACGAGACGCCGACCGCGGCGCAACTCGAATCGATTGCCGAAAAGGAACAAGCCGCCGCAGCGCTGTATCGAGAGGCGGTCACGGATTTCCGCCGCGCCCAGGGGCAAGACAATTCCGGCAACGTCGCCACCCGCAAGGCGCTCTACCTGACCGGCTTGTGTCTGATGGAGCTGGGTCAAGACGAAGCGGCGCTGGTGCAACTCGGCAAGGCGCGGCGCCAGTATTTCGAGACGCCGGAAGGTCTAGCCGCCGGTCTGACCGAAGCGGATCTGCTCCGCAAGCTCGGTCGGGACGAGGAAGCGTTGGAGAACTATCAACGCATCATCAAGCAGATCGCCGACGAGGTCGAGCGGCAAACCTACAAGAATTCATGGCTTTCGCTGGACGACTTCCGCAGCCGACTGCGGGCCGCTTACGACGACTACCGTCGCGACGGTAAGTTCGATCAAGCAGTCCAACTGACCGATCACCTGGCGATGTTCTTTCCCCACATCGATGCCAAAAAAATGAAAGCGGAGGCCTACTTGGCGTGGGGTGAGCAGCTCAATGCAGAGGCGGCCGACAAGCACCGCGACCGCGGCGACGAGATTCGCCGCAAGGCGCGCCAGCAGTTCCGTCAAGCCGGGCTGCAGTTCGTGCGGCTGGCGCGGTTGCGAATCGCACTTCGCGAATACCCCGAGGACCTGTGGCAGGCCTCCCAGTGTTTTCTGTTGGGCCACGACTACAAAAGTGCGATCACCGTGTTCGAAGAGTACCTCAAGAACGAGTCGCGGCGGCGGAGGGCCATGGCCTTGGTCGGACTGGGCGAAGCCCGGCTGGCGCTGGGCGAATTGGATTCCGCCATTCAACCGCTTAATGAATGCCTACAGCAGTATCCGCTCGATCCGGTCACCTATCGGGCGCGGCTGCTGATCGCCGAGGCGCTGCAAGAACAGGGCCAGACGCAAGAGGCGATCGATCTGCTCCGTGAAAACCTCGTCAGCCTGCAATTGACGCCCGACAGCATCGAATGGCGCGATTCACTGTTTGAATTGGGCCGGCTGTTGTATCTGGCCGAGGACTACGAAGAGGCGATTCCCCGCCTGGAAGAAGCCGTGGAACGCTATCCCGACGCGGCCCAGACACTGGAGTCGCGGTATCTGATCGCCGAGGCCTACCGCCAGGCGGCCAAGGAGCCGATCGAGAAGTTGGAGACGGTCACGATTGAATCGAGCCGGGTGGCCGCCACCGCCGAGTTGAAGCATCTGCTGAGTGAGGCGCTCAAACATTACAAGCAAGTGCAGGTCGAACTGAGCCGACGCAGCGATGTGCAACGATTGACGGACCTTGAGCGGACGATCTTACGAAATTGCTACTTTGCCCGCGGAACCATTCTGTTCGACCTGGGCAAGTACGAGGCGGGCGCCTACGAACAAGCGATTCTCGCCTTCTCCGACGCCACCAACATTTACCAGCACGAGCCGGAAGTGCTCGACGCCTTCCTGCTGATCGCCGCCTGCCATCGCCGGCTCAACAAGCCGGTCGAGGCCCGCGGCGCGCTGGAGCAGGCCAAGGTGGTACTGAGCCAAATGGACGCTGCGGCAACCTTTACCGAAACGACCAATTTTACACGCGAGGAGTGGAACAAACTGCTCGAGTGGCTCACCACGCTTTGAAGCCCATTACCGAACCACGCATACTGCCGATGTACGAATCCACTACGGAACAACTCGCCGAACTCGTCGCCCGCAAGCATCGCGTGCTCACCTGCCTGCGCGATCTGGGCCGACGGCAGGCCGAACTGATTGAGCGCAACGAAATCGACGTCCTGCTCAAGCTGCTGTCCGGCAAACAACGTCTGTTGGACGAGTTGTTGGCGCTCGACGGCCGGCTGGCGCCGTTTCGAGAACAGGATCCCGACCGCCGACGCTGGGCGAGTGACGACGATCGCGCCCGATGCAGCGAGGTGGCCGCCGACTGCGAACGCATGCTGCGGCAGATTGTGCAGCAGGAACGGGAAAGCGAACAAGCCATGATCCGCTGCCGCGACGAAACCGCCGCCCGCATAGACGGCTCCCACAAGGCCGTCCAGGTACATGGAGCCTACTTTGGGGCAAATCAATCCACTGCTTCCTCGCTCGATCTTTCTTCAGGAACTTGAATCATGACCGACCACTCCACGAACCGCCAAGACACGGAACTCGACGAACAAGCCGATCTGCAAACCGTGCTGGGTGCCTGGCATACGGCGACCCTGCGACTGGAACGCACGCACGAGTCGCTGCGCGGCGAAGTCCAGCGCCTGACGCAGGAGCTGGAGATCAAGAATCGCCAGTTGGCGCGCAAGAACCGGCTGGCCGACCTGGGGCAGATCGCCACCCACGTAGCCCACGAGGTGCGCAATAACCTGGTGCCGGTGACGCTCTATTTGAGCTTGCTGCGCCGCCAACTGTCGGATCAGGATAATGCGCTCAATGTGCTGACCAAGATCGAGTCGGGCTGCTCTGCGCTGGAGGTCTGCGTGAACGATCTGTTGCATTTTGCCAGCGAACGAGAACCCAAGAAAATGCAGATCGGCCTGGCCGAGTTTATCGGCGGCTTGCTGACCAATCTCACCCCCCAGTTCGACGCGCAGGCCATCGATGCGCATTGTGACATCCCGATTGATCTCGAACTTTGGGCGGATCCCGACATGGTTCGCAGCGCGGTGATGAATCTGATTCTCAACGCTGTCGACGCGATGCCCGACGGAGGCGAACTGGTAATTACCGGCGTGGCAGTGGCCGGGGCCCTCGAGTTGGAAGTGGCCGACAGCGGCCGCGGCGTCGACGATCCGTCGGCGCGGCGCGTGTTCGAACCATTCTTCACCACCAAGGGGAGCGGCACCGGCCTGGGGCTGGCCGTCGTCGAGCGAGTGGCCGATGCACATGGCGGCCGAGTCACTTGCGCTAACTGTCCTGAAGGGGGCGCCGCCTTCACCTTGCGCTTTCCCGTTCATCAACCTCGCATGCAAAGGATGGCCGCATGAACGCCGTCATGCCCAACGTCGAAGTCATTACCGGCCAGGTACTCGTCGTCGACGATCATCGCGACGCCCGCGAGTCGCTGGCCGACATCCTCCGCCACGGCGGACATCGCGTCGACTGCTGCTCCAGCGCCGTCGAGGCGCTGGCGGCGATGGACCGCCAGTCGTACGACCTGGTAATCACCGATATGAATATGCCGGGCATGAACGGGCTGGAGTTCATTCGCCGGCTCGAGCAACGGCCGCACGGGGCCCAAGTGCTGATGGTCACCGCTTACGCCAGCGTGGCTTCCGCGGTGGAAGCGATCAGCCATGGTGCGTTCGACTACATTGAAAAACCGTACCGGGTGGAGCAGATCGAATCGCTCGTGCAGCGCGCCCTTGCGCACGGCCAGATGCTCGACGGCGGCCAGCCGATGGCACCCGCCGTGCGAGGTTCGGCCGATGCCTCAGCCAATGCCATGATGATCGGTGACAGTGAACCGATGCGGGCGTTGCGGGCGCGGATCGCCCAGATCGCCGCCACCGACGAGACGGTATTGGTCGTGGGCGAAAGCGGTACCGGCAAGGAACTGGTCGCCCGCGCGGTGCATGCCGCCAGCAGCCGCGCCGATCGGCCGTTAGTGAGCTTGAATTGCCCCGTACTGAGCGCCCAGTTGATGGAGAGCGAACTGTTCGGCCACGAGCGGGGCGCGTTCACCGGGGCCGACGCGCCGCGAACGGGACGCTTCGAGTTGGCCCACCAAGGGACCATCCTGCTCGACGAAGTCACCGAGATCGAGTTGCCGCTGCAAGCCAAGCTGCTGCGGGTGCTTCAGGAACGCGAGTTCGAAAAGGTCGGCTCCAGCCGCACGATCCAAGTCGACGTCCGCGTCATCGCGACCACCAATCGCGACTTGCGGCATGAGATCGCCGACGGCAATTTTCGAGAGGATCTCTATTTTCGGTTGGCGGTGGTACCGTTGCATCTGGCGCCGCTGCGCGAGCGGCGCGACGACATTCCGGCCTTGGTCGAAGCGTTCCAGCGCCGCGCCGCCGAGCGACTGGGCCGCGAAGCAGGCACCCTCGCCAACTGCGCAGCCCAATTGTTGCAGGAATACCACTGGCCGGGCAACATCCGCGAGCTGCAAAATCTCGTCACCCGCGCTAATGTTCTCAATACGACCGGCACGATCACCGCCGACGAGCTGCGTCCGTGGCTGCTGGAACAAGATTACCTGGACCAGCCGGATCACGGCGGAGCGGAACTGCCAATCGGCGTGAGCCTGCACGAAATGGAACGCAAACTGATCGAAGCCACGCTCGACCATTTCGGCGGCCATCGCGCCAAAACAGCCGAAGCGCTCGGCATCGGCTTGCGAACGCTCTCGGGCAAGCTCAAGTCGTATGGTTATGCACCGCGGACCAAATCCTTCAGCAAGGCCGCTTGAACAAAAACCCGTAGCATGGCCCCCTGGGCCGTGCGAGCTTACTCGCGGTGCAACCTATAGCGCCGGAAACGCCCATATAAAAAGCCTCGATCGGCAGTTTGTGCCGATTCAACCACCCGCACAGTCGCAATTATTGCCGCCCGACGAAACTGGATTCCACGCATGCCAGCTTATTCAGCCATCAGGCGACCGTTGCCAAGCAATTGCCAGCTCGTAGGTTGCGGCGTAAACGAGAGAACCATGGACAACGTGGATTCACTTTCAATGTCAGTTCGGCACGCCGATTGCCTTAAGGTGTGGGCGCCTACCGCGAGGCTGGCAGCACAGGGCGGGCGGATCGCGAGCAGACGATTCGGAGGTTTCCGCGCATGAGTCAGTCCCTGTTCACCTCCTCGACCATACCCGCCTTGGAGCAGGTGGTGTCGTTCACGCAAAAGCGGCATGCGGTGCTAGCGTCGAACATCGCCAACCTGAGCACACCCGGTTATCGCGCCCGCGACGTCTCGCCCAAAGTGTTCGAGGCGCGGCTGAAGGAAGCGATTCAGACGCAACGCGAGGCCCGCACCACGCAGGGCAACCACGGATCGCAATATCCGCTCGACCCGTTCGAGAGCGGCCGCCTGCATCCGGAGGCCGACTTCGCGCAAGTTCGCGAAGCGGCAAGAACGATTATGTATCACGACGGCAGCGAGGTCGGCATCGAAAACCAAGTAGCAGAGATCGGCAAGAATCAGACCAGGCACAACACGGCGCTGGCGATCATGGTCAGCCAATTCCGGTTGCTGCAAGCGGCGATCAGCGAACGCGCTTAGTCCGTTTTTCATTGGCCGGGGGGCCTAACGGAGCAGAAAAGTTATGTTATCAGCCTACGACGTCAGCATCAGCGGATTGGTCGCCCAACGCCAGAGGTTGAACGCGATTAGCAGCAACATCGCCAACATTTCGACGCTGGAAAACGAAGCGGGCGAGGCCAAGCCCTACCAGCCGCGATACGTGGTCTTTCAAACCGATGAAGACAGCCAATACCCCGCAGGCGTCGCCGGGGTCAAGGTATCGCAGGTCGGCATCGAGGATATCGAACCCATTTACAAGTACAATCCCAACCATCCGCTAGCGATCAAGGAGGGGGACTGGGCAGGCTACGTGGCGCATCCCAACATCAACCTGCAAACGCAGTTCGTGGATGCGATGGAGGCGACCCGCGCTTATGAGGCCAACATTGGCGTGATTGAGGCCACCCGCGAGTTGAGCCAACAGACCTTGCGAATTTTGGCATAAAAACGTATCGATCATACCCGCAACGCGCCGCACTCGGCGGCCAGCTAGCAATGCCTGCCTGACAAGCTGGTTGGCGGCCGGGGCGAGACACGATGAAGAGGCGCACGCTCGCTGCGGAGGCCGGCTGTTTTCGAGAGCCGGTCTCCGATGGGAAGCCAGCCGCGGACATAGTTTGGAAACGACGACTATGAGTTCGATCGAAGGAATCAACCTGAATCCGATCGGCCTGGAGACGCTGCCGAACACGGCATCGACCGCCAAGCCGGATGGGACGTTCAAAAACATGTTGCTGGAGTCGATTCAAAAGGTGAATTCGATGCAGCAAGACGCCGACAGGGCCGTGGAAGGTCTGATTACTGGCGAGGACGTCAACGCGGCCGAAGTCCTCACGGCGGTGCAAAAGGCCGACTTGACGTTCCGCATGATGATGCAGGTCCGCAACAAGACGTTGCAGGCCTTCGAGGAAATTCGCAACATTCGAATCTGATGCATTTATACCGATAAGCTGACAACGGAGTTCCACGGATGGAATCTCTTAACAGAGCGGCCGCCCAGGCGACCGACCTATTTCGATCGATGACGCTCGGCGCCCGCCTCGTGGCGGGGCTGTTGCTGGTCGTGATCGTCATCAGCTTGACCTTCCTGTTCCAGATGCAAGCCGCCGGCCCAGGCGAGTATCTGTTCGGCGCCGAGCCGATCGCCCTCAGCCAGATGCCGGTCATGGAGCAGGCGTTCGCCGTCGCCGGATTGAACGAGTATGTGATCGAGGGAAACCGCATCCGTGTGCCGGCCGCTCGCCGCAACGAGTACATCGCCGCACTGGCGGCCGAGAGCGCGCTGCCGCCGGAGTTTCACAAGGTGCTCGATCAGGCCGTTACCTCGACCGGTCCGTTCACCGACAAGCTGACCAAAGAGCAACTCATCAAGAGCGCCCGCCAGACGCAACTGTCGATGATCATCCGCGAGATGAAGGGCATCGAGCAGGCGATGGTGTTGTACGACACGGTCGAAAAGCCGGGCCTGCATCGCGAACGGATCATGACGGCCAGTGTGAGCGTCAAGCCGTCGGGCAACTCTCCACTCGATGAGGAACAGGTGCCGGCGCTGCGGAACATCGTGGCCAGTTCGATTGCGGGGCTGGATCCCAAGAACGTGACGGTCACCGACCTGAATACCAATCGCAATTATCACGTGGCCAACGACGGTCCCCTGGGCGATGCAGCCGAAGACGCTTATGGCAAGCGGAAGCAGATGTATGAGCGGCAGTGGCAACAAAAGATCGCCGCGGGCTTGACGATGGTCCCCGGCGCCGTGGTCACGGTCAATGTCGAGCTGGACCCGCTGATCCTGAAACGCGACAGCGAAGTGCAACTCGATCCCAAGACCGTGGCGATCCGGCGAAGCGAGAAGGGAATTATCAAGACCAACGAAACGGGCGGCCCCGGCGGCCGACCCGGTTTGCAAGCGCAAGCCGGCGGTCCCGCCACTGCGCCGCTGGTCGCCAACTCCTCAAGCGGCCGCAGCGACTTGGAAGAGACCGAAAGCGAAGAAACGAACGCGGTCGGCCAGAGAACTTCCGTCACGGAGAACGCCCCGCTCACTCCGCAGCGGGTGAAAGTAGCCCTGGGAATTCCCAGCAGCTATGTGGCGAGTGTTTGGCGGCAGCGGAACCCGACGCCGGAAGGAGAGCCGCCGGTGCAGCCCGACGAGAATGCGCTGGCCCAAATCCAGGCGGACGTCGTCGAGCAATTGGAGCGGCACGTGGCGAACCTGATTCCCCAAGGACGGGCGGCACAGGATACACGGCCCGATATTAACGTCACGATCTTTCCCGATATTCAATCGGACGTGGAACTTCCGGAAATCACCGCGCTGGCCGAGGCGGCGAGTTGGTTCGGCGGCAACTGGAGCATGCTCGGCATGTGCGGCCTCGGATTGCTGAGTTTGCTGATGCTGCGGTCAATGGTCCGCGGCACGGCGCCGACCGAGCCGCCCCACGAGAACAGTCAGAGCATCCTGCCGATCGACACGCCGCTGGAAGGCGTCGGCGGCGACGAACAAACGGCCGAGAAGCGACTGCGTCGCCGTTTGGAAAACGGTCCTTCCTTGAAGGACGAGCTTGCTGAACTGGTTCGCGAAGATCCCACTGCCGCGGCGAACATCCTTAAGACTTGGATCGGAAACGCAAGCTAACCATGCCAAAAACACTCACCACCACCGAAAAAGCCGCCATCCTGGTGGCCAATCTGGATCGGCAGACGGCCGACGTGCTGCTCGACCAGATGACCAGGGAGCAAGCCTCCGCGGTGCGCCGAGCGGTGATCGAGTTGGACGACGTCGATCCGCGTCTGATCGAAGAAGTGCTGGAAGAGTTTCGTGCGCTCAACGGCGGCCGACGGTCCCACGGCGGCGGCGGCGAGGTGACCTGGGAGCCGAGCGGAGCGAGCGCAGCCTATCCGCTGGACGACCTGTCGGACGACCCACCGTGGAATATCCAAGCGCATCGCCTCAACGAAGTCCATGCCGCGCCCCACTTCAGCGGCGCAACGATGGACCAGCGGTTTGCTTGCCTGCGGGGAGCGGAGCCGGCGACCGTGGCGAGCTACTTCAGCCAGGAACATCCGCAAACGATTGCGGTGGTGTTCTCGCATCTGGCACCCGAGCAATCGGCCGATATTCTGGCCAGGCTGCCGGCGGCGAGGCAAGCGGAAGTGCTCCATCGTCTGGCGGATCTCGAAGACACCGACCCCGAAGTACTGCGCGACATCGAAACAAGCATCGAGGAATGGCTCCGCGAGCAGGATCGCCACGGGCAGCGCCGCCGCGCCGGCCGCCAGGCGATTGAACGCATTTTGGCCTCCGCAGAGTTGGGAGCGAAACACGAGATTCTGTCGAATCTCGGCCAACAAGATTACGGATTCGCCCGGCAATTCGGATATATGGAGACCTCCGCCGACGAACCTGCAGTGCCGCGGCGGGACTGCGGGCCGGCGGCGGCGACGGAGCCGGAGGTGATTCTTGCCACGCGCCTGCGGGCGCCGGTTTCCTCGATCGACCATGCGACCCCAGTGGAACCGACGATCACTTTCAGCGAACTAGAGCACCTGGGCGACCAGGCGCTGGCGGAGATATTTGGCCGCGCCGAACCGGAGGTGATTCGCATCGCCTTGGCCGGCGCCCCGAGGGCCATGGTGCAAGGTATTCTGTCGCGCCTGCCGGCCCCCGACCGGCAGTTGTTGGAGCGCGCGCTGTCGCGACTCGGTCCCATGCGGATCAGCGATGTGGAGCTAAGCCAACGGCACCTGGCTCACCTGGCGAACGAACTGCTGCGGGCCGGCAAGGCGACCGCGCCCCGGCGAACCGCCTGAGAATCCAAAACACGAGATCGTGCGACCCATGTCTTCCATCATCAAATCTTCCGAGCGGCAGGCGCGCGGCGTCGGTGCGGCGTTCAATCTCAACGACGTCGTGCGAAAGGCCAACGAATACCTGGAAGACGTCCAGCGGCAGGCCGACCAGATTCGCGCCGAGGCGCATGAGCAAGCCCAGCAAATCCGCCACCGCGCCGAGCAGGAAGGTCAGCAGGCCGCTTTGCAGGCAGTGGATCACCTGCTGCAAGAGCGCGTGGCGGCGGAGATGAAAACGATCTTGCCGGCACTGCAGAAACTGGTGGAGGAAACGGAACAGCTCCAGCAGAGTTGGCAACTCCACTGGCAGCAGTCGGCGGTCCATCTGGCGACCAAAATTGCCGAGAAAATCGTGCGCCACGAACTACGGCAGCGCCCTCAGATCGCGCACGACATGCTAGCCGACGCCTTGCAACTAGCCGTCGGCGGCAGCGAAGTCGAAATCCGGCTCAACCCGGCCGATCGCGCCACCCTGGGTGAGGCCGGCGGACCGATCGCGCAAGTGCTGTCACGACTGGCGCCGGTGACGTTCATCGAGGACGACGCGATCGCCGCGGGGGGCTGCCTCATCGACACGCGACACGGACGGATCGACGCCAAGTTGGAGACACAGTTGGCACGCATCGAATCGGAACTCAACCGCTAACGGACGCCATGGACCCGCTCACCCAACAACTCGACCAGGTATTTCCCTTCGGCATCGAGGGAAGCATCATGCGGACCAGCGGCACGACCGCCGCGGTGGCCGATTTTCCCGCGCCGGTCGGGGCCATGGCCGAGATTGAACGCCACGGGGGCGGCTCGCTGCCTGCCCAAGTGATTGGCTTTCGCGACGATCTGACGCTTCTTTATCCCTGGCGGAGCTTCGAGGGGGTTCGCCGTGGCAACAAGGTGCGCATGACGCAAACCGCGCGATGGATTCGCACGGGGCAAGCGCTGCTGGGGCGGGTTGTCGATTCGCGCGGCGATATGATCGATGGACGCGCCCGACCAGCGTTGGCCGATCGCATTCCGTTGGACGGCCCTTCACCGAACGCCGTCTCGCGGCCGCGGATCGATACGCCCCTGTCGACCGGCGTCCGCGCGATCGACGCCTTGCTGACTTGCGGCAAGGGACAGCGGATGGGCATCTTCTCCGGCTCCGGCGTAGGCAAGAGCGTGACGCTGGGAATGATGGCCCGCTACACTTCGGCCGACGTCAATGTGATCGCCCTGATCGGCGAACGGGGCCGCGAAGTCAACGAGTTCATCGAGCGCGATCTCGGGCCGGAGGGATTGAAGCGGAGTATCGTCGTCGTCGCCACCAGCGACGAACCGGCGCTGGCTCGCACCGAGGCGGCCTTCACGGCGACCGCCATTGCCGACTACTTCCGCGCCCAAGGCAACGACGTGCTGCTACTGATGGACTCGCTAACCCGCTTTGCCATGGCGCAGCGCGAAATCGGGCTGGCGGTCGGCGAGCCGCCCACCACCCGCGGATATCCTCCCTCGGTGTTCGCGTTGCTGCCCCGTCTGGTCGAACGGGCGGGCCGAACCACGCAAGGGAGCATCACCGCCTTTTATTCCGTATTGGTCGAGGGGGACGATCCCAACGAGCCGATTAGCGACGCGGTGCGCGGCCTGATCGACGGGCATACGTTCCTGTCGCGCTCACTCGCTTCTCGGGGCCAGTATCCGGCGATCGACGTGCTGGAAAGCATCAGTCGGCTGATGCCCGATTTGACCAGCGAAGCGCAGCGGGCCGCGGCGCAATCGGTGCGCGAACTGCTGGCGGCGTATCGCGACCATCAGGATCTCATCTCGATCGGCGCGTATCGGGCCGGCAGCAACCCGGTGGTCGATCGGGCGATTGCCCATCGCGACGCGATCAACACCTTGCTGCGGCAACAGGTGGAGGAGTCGAGCAGCGTGACTTCGGCCGCCGAGCAGTTGACGCGGCTCGGACGGATACTGGTCACACCGGGTGGCAAGCCGAACGCCAGCCAAGACCCGGCAATGCAGGAAACGAGGTAACAGGCCGCTATGAAACCGTTTGAGTTCCGCTTGACCACGCTGTTGAAACTCCGCGAAGCTGTTCGCGACGAGCGGCGTGCGCGGCTGGCGGAGGCGTTTCAAGCGGCCGAAGTGCTCCAGCGGCGATTAACGGAATTGTCCGCCCAGCGGACGGCTTTACGCTCGCAGTACGCCGCCGCCACATCGCCCGGCCAGGTGGCGGTGAATCAACTGCTCGACGTGCAGCGTTATGAACTTGTCGTTGCCGGAGAACAACAATTGCTGACCGGACAGCAGCAGCAGATCGAGGAAGAGATTGATAAGCGGCGCGACGCCTTGCGACTGGCGGACCAGGAGGTTCGCATCCTGGAAAAATTGCGAGAGAAGCAGCAACGCGACCATCGCGTTGGAGCAGAGAAGGAAGAGGCGAAAGGCTTCGATGAAATCGCTTCACGGGCCGCGGCGATACGGCGGATTGAAGGAGTCGCCGCCTTCTCCGAATCGGCCGGAGGTGAGGCATGAGCCGTATTCTGGCCGCCGCCGGTTCGTTGCTGAGCTACTTGGCGATTGGCACGGTCGTGTCGCAGATAGCCCTGTTCGGCTATCTGTACCACACCGGCATGATCTCGCAAACCAAGGCGATCCACATGCTGGCGGTGGCCTACGACGTGCGAGTGGACGACAATCGCGACGAAGAACTTGTGGCCGCCGATCAGTCGAGCGAACAAGCCTCGCTCCGCGACATGCGCGAACAAAGCGCCGTGGTGTCGCGCAACCTGGAACTCCGCCGGGCGATGCTCACCAACAATAAGGAGGAAATGCTGCGGCTGGTGCGCAACATGAAGGATCAGATGGAGCACTACCAGAACATTACCGACGCCTTCGAGGATCGCCTGACGGTGCTCCAAGCCGGCGGCACGACCGAAGCCCGCGAGGAAGTCCGATTGATCCTTGAGAACGCCAAGCCGAAGCAGGCCAAGGAACAACTGGTAATCATGCTCGACAATGGCGAAATGCGGGACGTGGTCATGCTGCTCTCCGCCATGCCGGACGGCAAGCGAAAAAATATTATCACCGAATTCAAGACGGACGAGGAGGAAAAGAAACTGGCGGAGATATTGCGGGAGATTCGCAAGGGCGGCTCCGAGACCGACCTGATTGAAAGCACCCGAGAACGACTGCAACCTTAATAGCCTGTTGGAGCGAGACGACGCGATGCCATCCACTGAACCGACGCCTTATCAGCGATTGATTCCCTTCGAGTCGAGCTACGCGGCTCCGCGCGTCGAGCCGTCGCCTCGGCCCTTTAATGATTATTTGGGCGACGCCCGCCGCGCGAACCAGGACACCGAAGCAACACGGTCGCCGACAACGCAGCAGGAACCACAGCGGTCGCCGGAGCCGGAGGGGGCTGCTCGCTCTCGGACCGACGAAGCGGTCGAGCAGCCCGAGAAAAGGTCGACGCAAGAATCCGACGGCAAGTCGTCTACAAAGCAAGAGGCTGAAGCGAATGCCCAGGACGCGCAAGGCGAATCGAGTGCCGTTGCGGGCCACGCCTCCACAGAAGAGAGTTCTCCGCCACACAACGATCCGCCGGCCGGCAAGGCCGCGGTCAACTCAGAGTCAGTGGCGGTAGAAACCGCGGAAGCCGAAACGCCGCCGACTCCGCCTGAGTCGACTCAACCAACGCCAGCGACGACGTCCGCCGAAAGCGGCGAACAGGCCAAGCGGCCAGAGCTTGCAGTGGCGCCGCCGACGGACAAGCAGGGGCCAACCGCCCCAGCGGACAAGTCCGCCACCGTCAGCAATGCTGCCGGGATCGAAGTGGCCCCTACAGCGGACAAGTCGGTGAAGCTGTCCACGGAAGCCGCCGTCGAGAACCTGCCGACCGAGCAGCCGCAACTCTCCGCCAGCAACGAGAAGGGGAGTGGCCAGCAAGATGCGGTATCGGCCTCGACGTCGACGCCGATCGGTCTCGACAAGCAAGTCGACAAGTCGGCGGCAGGGCGCCAGGCTGCGGCGGCAGCCAAGCCGGATGACGCCCGCAAAGCGGCTGCCGACTCGAGAAGTCAAACTGAAGTCAAGCAGGCCAACCATGACGCTCGCTCGAGTACCGAGCCGGCGCAACCGTCCGTTGCTCCCACGACGCCGGCGGCGAGTGAAAAGAAGGTCGATGGCAAATCCGCGCAGAAGCCGAGCGACCGCTCCCCCACGGAGCGACCGACTGCGCTGGCGAGGGCTGCGAATTCGGCCGTTTCCGCCGTGCCGACGACCGAAGTAACGGTCAACACGCCCGCGAACGAACCGTCGACCGTCGAGGAAGCCGCTCCGGTCGAAGGCAAG
>JBBDLY010000379.1:0-3181 GCA_040878585.1 Pirellulales bacterium | reverse complement strand
CAGTTGCGCGAGCGGCTTGCCGAACAGTCGATCCGCGTGGAGAAGTTCGACGTCGGCGTGCGCGACGAAGGCGCGCAGCACCAGGCGGACGAGCAGTCCGAACGCGGGCAACGATCCAAGGCGCGTCGGCAAGAGGCGAGTTTAGAGAACGACACGACGCACGCTGCGAGTCCGACCCCTTCCATTGGCAGCGACCAACTCGACATTGTTATTTAACCAGACGGGATGAATCATGAGTCAGTTTCCCTCGGTAACCGAAACGAGCGGCGCACGGCAAGACACCGGTCAGGCGCTGCGCGGCCTCGATATCGACGATTTCCTCAATCTGTTCATTGCGGAACTGCAGAACCAGGATCCGTTGAACCCGATGGACAACTCGCAGATGCTCGAACAAATCAGTCAGATGCGGGCAATCGGCGCAACCGACGGAATGTCGAAAGCGATCGAGAAATTGATGCAAGGACAAGAGAAGGAAGTCGAGGCGCTCAATGCCCTGACCTCGGCGATTGGCTCGGTGTTGCTGGGACAAAATCTGACCAGCGCCACGAGCCTGATCGACAAGGAGGTTACTGCGGTGCGCGAAGACGGCAGCGAGTTGACGGGAGTTGTCGAGAAGGTATCGGTTGTCGGCGGCGTGCCCAGTTTGCATATCGCAGGCGAGACCGTCAGCCTGTTCAACGTCACGGAAGTACATTCGGTCAGTTCGTAGGACACACCCATAGCCCTCGACGGCGTGCCGGGGAAGCCAGTCGCGCCGCGGTCCATTCGCCGGACTGCATAGTAATCAACAACCAGTTTCCATAAGGATATCAGACATGGGCTTAGCATCCGCACTATCGACCGCGTTGACCGGCTTGACCGCCGCGGAGACGACGATCGACGTCGTCGGCAACAACGTCGCCAACAGCAACACGGTCGGCTTCAAGGCCTCCGAGGCTGTGTTTGCCACGCAGTTTCTCCAAACCGCCAGCCTCGGCTCCGGACCCACGGCCGGCAGCGGCGGCACCAATCCCAGGCAAATCGGTCTGGGAACCAAGGTGGCCGAAATTGCCTCCGACTTCTCGCAAGGGACGATCGAGATCAGCGCCAATCCCTCGGACCTGGCAATTCAGGGAGATGGCTTTTTCATGGTACAAGGCGGGCAGGGAGAAACGCTCTACACCCGGAATGGTCTATTTAAAACCAACGCTCAGAACGAACTGGTGACCACTACCGGGCAGCGCCTGCTGGGATTCGGCATCGACGACAATTTTGTGATCCAAACGACCCAACTCAGTTCGCTGGAAATTCCGCTCGGTGCGTCGGCGGTGGCGCAGGCCACGCAAAACGTGTTCCTGGAAGGGACCTTCACGCCCACGGGCGACGTCGCCAACGTCGCCGAGATCATCCAATCGCAGATCCTCAGCGACGGCTCGATCGAGGTGCCGCCAAATCTGACCGGCGGCGATATCAACGCCGTCGCGCCGCCCGATGTGACCGCCGCAACGGCCGGCTTCGGCGCCGGCGCAGGCTCGGTCGATGCGGGTACCTATCGGTATAAAGTCGTGTTCTACGATGCGGAAGGAAACGAAAGCCCTCCGTCGAGCGAGATTGGGCCGATCACCACGGACGGTTCCGCCGCGCAGGATTCGATTCAGCTAGCCAATTTACCTTCCGCCGGCGGCAGTTTTGAAGGGCGCCGCATCTATCGTACGGACGCGACCGGCACGGGGGACTACCAGTTGGTCGCCGAGATCAACGACGCTTCGACAACCACGGCGTTCGAGGACACGGTGGCCGACGGCGGCCTGGGCGCGGTGCTCGACGAATCGACGCTGGATCAAGGCAACTATTCCTACTACGTCACCTATTACAATTCGGCCAATGGTCTGGAAAGCCGGCCGACGGCGCTGATCGGGCCGGAAGCGGTCACGGTCTCGGGGCGGCGAATCGAATTGCGAAACATTCCTCAGCCCGCCTCCGGCGAGTTCGACTCGGTTCGGATCTACCGCAGTTTGGCGGGTGACGACAGCGCATACTACCGTGTCACCACACTCAACGGCGGCGAGACGAGCTACATCGACGGCGCCACGGACGCCTCGATCCAGGTCGTCGGCAACGAACTGAATTTGGATGGCCCGGCGATCAGCTTTGGACTGGCGCTGGTCGACGTCGTGGCGCGCGACGGAAGCACCTATGAGAATCTTTTCGAGGAAGGAAGCCTTACCTTCCAAGCCCGCAAGGGTGGCAGGCAATTGGCCGCCAAGGCGTTGGAAGTCACCGCCGCCACGACCGTGCAGGACTTGATCAACTTCATGGAGCAGGCCGCCGGCATTGTGCAGGACAGCGGCGACGCGACCAACCCGATTGTCGGCAATCCGGGCGGCACCATCACCACCGACAGCCGCCTCTCCTTTGTCAGCAACGCCGGTGAGGATCTCGGTTTGGAGATAGGTCTTTCGTCGCTCAATCTGAGAGATCTCAGCGGCACCACCGACTCAATCAATCTGGGATTCAACGCCACCCAGGAAGGCGTGGGCGAAACAGCCGTGACCGACTTCGTGGTGTACGACTCGCTCGGAATTCCGATGAGCGTACGGGTGACGGTCGCCTTGGAACAAAAGACGAGCAGCTCGACCGTCTATCGCTGGTATGCCGACTCACCCGACAACGACCCGCTTACCGGCGCGGCCATCGACGTCGGCACCGGCACGTTGACGTTCGACGGCGAGGGAAATCTGGTCAGTACGACCAATACGCGGGTTTCCATCGATCGCCGCAACGTCTCGTCGGCTTCCCCGCTGGAGTTCGAGTTGGACTTCTCGCAGGTGTCTGGCCTGGCGACGGACGAGGCGTCGGTGGCTGCGTCGCGGCAAGATGGTTCGGCGGCGGGTACGCTGTCGAGCTTTCTGATTGGCGAAGACGGCGTCATTCGGGGCGTGTTTTCCAACGGCGTAACCCGCAACCTAGGCCAGATCCAACTCGCCCGGTTCGCCAATGCCGCGGGCCTGGAAGCGCGGGGCGAAAATGCCTACGCGGCCGGCGTGAACTCCGGCTTGCCCATTATGGGCGGACCGGGCCAGAACGGCATTGGTTCGGTCATCGCCGGCGCGGTCGAACTGTCTAATTCCGACATCGGTCAAAACTTGATCGACCTGATCCTGGCCAGCACCCAGTACCGCGGCAACACCCGCGTGATCAA
>JBBDLY010000378.1:0-2874 GCA_040878585.1 Pirellulales bacterium | reverse complement strand
CGCTCATGTCTCGCAGCATTTGCGCGTTCGGATCGGGCAACAAGGCACCAGTCAGCAGGTAGCCGCCGATAATCGCCCCCGCCAGGCAAGCGACCAAGAGTGCCGCATGAAGCAAGCGGCGGCGAGGTTCGCCGTGGCGGCGACGCGCCACATCGTTGCCCGCTTCGACGGCGATCATTCCGACCGTCGTCGCGGCGAACGTCTCGTCGACTTCCGGCTGGGGAAGCTCGTCCAGCAACTCGTACGATTGCTGCAACTGCCGCAGTTCATGGGCGAACGCTCCATCCGCCGCAAGTCGCTGCTCGATGCGGCGGCTCTGCTCGGAATCAAGTTCGCCGTCGAGATAGGCGATCATGTCCTCGCGGAGTTGTTCGTCAGTGATGGGAAGCGGTTGGTTCATCGGGCTGCGTTCGGAAGAGATCAATGGGTGGTGTCGGCTTTTTCCGGTTTGTCGCCACGTTCCAGGTAGGGAGTCAAGACGTCGCGGAGCGTGTTTCTGGCTCGAGTCAGCAAGCTCTTGACCGCTTGCGGCGAAAGGTCCATGCATTCGGCGATGTCGGCGTAGCTCATGTCTTCGAATTTGTTGAGCAGCACCGCCAGCCGCTGTCGTTCATTCAATTCGCCCAACGCGAGTTGCACGATCTCGCTCATTTCCAATTTATCGAGCATCCGCGTCGGCATCTGTCCGCTGGCGGCCAAGGCCATCCGATCCAAGGGATTTGCCTCCATCGCTCCGCTGGCGTTCCCATCCAAGTTGATCTCGTGCTTGCGCGCCAGATCCCGCTTGGCGTTGGAGGCGACGTTGTTGGTGATGGTAAACAACCATGTGGAGAACTTGGCGCCGGGTTGGTAGTTTTTCCGCGCGCGGTAGACCCGCAAGAAGACATCCTGAGATAAATCCTCCGCCAGGTCGCGATTACCGACCAGATGCTGCAACACCTTGAGCACCCGATTCTGGTAACGGAGCATCAGTTCTTCAAACGCGGACGCATCGTCATCGCGAACCCGCAGCATCAGCCGCACATCCGGATCACGTAATTCGTAATGTCGCGCTGTCGATTCGCTGACCGCCACTGGCGCTCCCTGGCCGCTGAGTCGCAAAAGTTGAGTCGCAAAATCTCCGATCCGCACTTTCCGCAGGAATCGTCTCAGTCTATTAACCCCGGCCGGCGGAAAGAGTTTCTCGCCGGGCGATTCCGAGCAACGAGCCGCATTTATTTTACGTCAGCTCCCCAGTAGCAGCAATGATGCGACCCCCCGCTGGGCGAGCGACCACAGCCCGCCGGACTGTTGAATGGAACGGTTCGGTGGGGCGTGCAATTGCGGTGACGGCTCGAATCCGGCAAACCGCGAATTGCTGCCGCCGCCGGAGGTGCTATAATCGGCTCGGTGCGAATTGATGTTGTCCGGCGACTTTCCTGGCGCGGGCAATGGTTGGAATGAGCCGGCGGCATGACGCAACGAACGCGACAGCAACTGTTTCTGGAGGTGGCCGAGCGGCTGGCGGTGCTCGACGTCGCCACCCTCACGCGATTGCTCCATGCCGTACCCGACCCCGAACAGGCGATTCAGTATTTGCGTCAGAAGCAATTAATCGATCAGGCCACGGCGGCCGAATTGGCGGCCGGCTATCGAGAAGCGGCCGCCGGGGTGGCCGTTACCGAACCGCGCCCCGCCGCGGGGAGCCTGCCCTCGCCGCCGCCACGGCCGGGCGAAACGGCGGACATTCCCCCGCGGCCCCAGCCAAAACAGCCCCCTGTCGAGGCGTCGCCGCGCAAACCGCAGCCCGACACCAGCGAGGTCGACGCCTTTGACGCCCTGATCGACGACATCCTCAACGATTAACGCGGTTCCTAAGACTGGACGGGTTGAAGCTCTTCGGCAACTTCTTCCACCGTCCGCGAATCGACCTGCTTGAGTTGCCGGTCCGCGCCAGCCAGCAGGGCGAGATCGGCCAGATGGGCGACCCGCCGTGGTACGCCGCCGGCCAGTTCGTGCAGTCGAGCCACTGCCTGATCGTCGAAGGCCGCGTCGCCGCGCCCCGCCTCCAGCAACACCGCCCGCAGATAACCGGCGGTGTCGCACGCGCTCCACGGTTCCAAGTCGATCCGCAATTCCGCGGCGTCCAACAGGCACTCCGGCAGCAGCCGCAGATTGGCCGTTCGCAACGCCAGCACCACGGTCAACCGTCCGGCGATCGCCGCATCGGTATGCAGCAATCGCATCACGACCTTCATGGCGTCGGGGTCGGCTTGGTCGACGTCGTCAAACAGAATCGTGGTCGTCTGATGTTGGTAGACGTTTTCGGCCAGCAGGCCGAGCAGCCGCCGCCAGGCAATTGCCGCAGATGTGTTTTCGGATACCGCCACGTGAAATTGTTCGGCCAGCAGCAGTGGCAGTTCCTCGCGGCCGACCGCGGCCAGGTTCAACCGGGCCACCGGCAGATCGTCGCTTCTCAGTTGCGCAGCGAACAGTTCCAGTGTGAGCGACTTGCCCAGCCCCGAACCGCCCAACAGCAAGCCCAACCGCTTGCGGTTCTCGACCAGATACAACAGCCGGGCGATTGCCTCCTCGTGGGTCGAGCTTTCGAAGAAGCCACGGCGAGCAGGGCCGCCGGCAAACGGCGAATGCCGCAAGCCCCAGTAGGCATGATACATGGCGAACTCCTGCGATAAGGCGAGGCCGAAAAACATAGACGCCTTTTCCTAATCGGAAAAGTCGATACGCTGAGTCCATGGACTTTTCCAAGATTTGCAATACTTTAGCCGACCGAATCACGACGGCCCTCCGAGGCAGTAGCTGTACGACGGCCCTCCGAGGCCAGGGCTTTAAGGGTGGCAATGTAATCAGGATTTTGAACAGGAGGGAACAGAG
>JBBDLY010000377.1:0-2877 GCA_040878585.1 Pirellulales bacterium | reverse complement strand
GACAGAATGCCTTCGTGCATCCGCGCCCCGCCGCCGGAGCCGCTGACGATGATCAGCGGCAAGTTCTGTTCGGTGGCGCGCTCGATCAACCGGGTGAGTTTCTCGCCCACGACCGACCCCATACTCCCCATGATAAACGCCGAATCGGTCACGCCGACGGCTACCCGACGAGCGCGAATCATGCCCGCGCCAACCACGGCCGCGTCGCGCAAGCCGGTCCGCTTTTGCACGGCGACGAGCCGCTCTGCATAAGGCTTTTTATCCTTGAAGCCGAGCGGGTCGCACGGCTCCAATTCGCCAAACCACTCCTCGAAGCTCCCGTCGTCGAGCAACTGGCTGATACGCTGCTGGGCGGTCACGTAGAAGTGATAGTCGCATTCCGGACAAAGGCCGCCGTGCCGCTCCACTTCCTTGCGGAAGACGGTCTCCTGGCAACCGGGACAGCGCAGCCAGAGACCCTCGGGTACGCCGTGCTTCTGTCGTTTCATGCTTGGTGTGCCCAGCGCAGCGATATTCTCAATGCTTTCCGCCATAGTCATCTGGCCCATCCTACTTTGTTTCATCGCCGACGGACATGTCGTCCGACCGTTTGCGTCCGTTGGGATCCGGCCTGGCTGGCTGAACTCTTGGCGAGTTCCGCTACATTTTTTACGATGCGGACGCTTCCGCGCCCACGCCGAACGTTTGCCAGGTGCCGCAGGCCGGGGTCGACTTCATCACTTCCGGCGGCGGCTGACGACACAGGCAGGCTTGCGCCAAACTTGCCAGCGGCTCCGGCACCACCAACCCCACGACCCCATGTTTATGCTTCTTGACGATTTTCGCCAAGACCTCTTCCACACGGCGGCGGGCCGGTTCGACCATTTCCCCCTCGGGAGGGCAGATCGTCTCCGGATGCTCGCGCCACTGCTTGAATACCCTTGGCTGCTTGCGTTTTACCTCTTCCAGCCGCATCCCTTGCCAGAGTCCGTGATCCAAATTGCGCAGTTTCTCCACTTCCTTGTATTTCACGCCCACCCGCTTGGCGACTGCCTCGGCGGTTTCCAGCGACGATTGGCAGGGAGAGCTGTAGATGATTTCGAGGTGGGCGTCGGCCAACTGTGCGCAGATCGCCGCGACCTGCTCGTTGCCGGCTTCCGACAAAGGGACATCGAGCGTTCCCTGGATTCTGCCCTCGCTGTCAAACGCGGTGGACCCCGGACGGATCAGCACAATCTGCAACATAAAGAGTTCTCGTGATAAGTTATTGTCCCGCAGCAGCTTCGGTAAGCCGAGCGATGCTTTGGGTGTAGGAGTCGGTCTTAAAAATGGCGCTGCCGGCCACAAACCAGTTGGCGCCTGCCTGGGCGCATTGAGCGATCGTATCGAGATTCACGCCGCCGTCAACCTCGAGAATCACATCGTTGCCCAGTTTTTTCTTCAGAGCCGCTAGCTTCTCCAGAGCCACCGGCTCGAAATTCTGTCCGCCGAAGCCGGGCGTCACGCTCATCACTAGGACCAAATCGCACAGATCGAGACACTCGTCGATCTGCTCGATGCCGGTCGGTGGATTGACGGCGATGCCGGCGTTACCGCCCGCTCGCTTGATTTGCTCCAGCACGCCGCGGGGATTGTCGGTCGCCTCGCGGTGAATGGTCACACTGGTGGCCCCGGCCTGCACGTATTGCTCCACGTACTGCTCGGGGTTGGAGATCATCAGGTGGGCGTCGATCGGCAAGGTGGAATAGCGTCGAAATGCGGCGACCAGCGGCAAGCCGTAGGTCAAATTGTCGACGAAGTGGCCATCCATCACATCCAGATGCAAGATCCGCGCACCAGCCTGCTCGACCTGTGCGATCTCATCGGCGAGATGCCCAAAGTCGAGTAGCAACATCGACGGCGCGATCACGACCGGATCGGCGGCCAATTGCGATAGCGATTCAAGGTGCGAACTTGCCACCAACAATTACGTCCTCGGCGGGACGTCCCTGGGAATATCTTGCCCGGCGAACCGTCCGGCAAGCACTTATTCTAACCACGGCCGGGTTTCGCGTCTGCGCTGGCCGATGGCGAAACGAAATGCACGGCGCAAACCTATGTATAGCATTGGGTTAATCGTCGAACTCGGGTGAGTGTGGCAGTTCTTCCAGGCTGCCCAGCCCAAACATGCTGAGGAATCGACCGGTAGTGGAATAGATCGTTCGCCGCGGCTTTTCTTCGGTTCGCTCTAATGCCAGCAACTGCCGGCGGACCAACTGATTGAGCAGGCTGCCGCTGGGACGGCCGCGCATCTCCGACACTTCCTGGGGAGTGATCGGCTGGTTGTAGGCGACCAGCGCCAACACCTCAATCGCCTGCTGCGACAGCTTGGCCTCCTTGGTTTTACCGTAGAACCGGTCGCGGACACGATGGTATTCGGGACGAAGTCTCAGCCGATAGCCCCCTTCCTGCCGCACCACCTCCATCGCGGCGTGCTGCTCAGCGTATTCGGCATTGAGCGATTCGACCAACCCGGCGACGTCTTCCGGCTCGACGCCGCGGATCTGCTCGGCGATCTGCTCGCTGCCGACGCCACGATCATCCGGCTGGCCGACAAACAAAATAGCCTCGAGCACCGAGCGGGGGGTGATGGGCGTTGGATCGTCGTCCTCGCCCGGCGGCTCGCCG
This sequence comes from Pirellulales bacterium, assembly GCA_040878585.1. Taxonomy (GTDB): domain Bacteria; phylum Planctomycetota; class Planctomycetia; order Pirellulales; family UBA7805; genus JBBDLY01. Next base: position 231 of record JBBDLY010000377.1, on the reverse strand, counting down.
CCTGCTTCCATCTCGTCGTCCGCGCCGACCTCAAGCTCATCCAACTCCGGCCCGGCCACGGACGACGGTTCGCCCTGGCCCATCATTTCGGCAAAGGCGTTGGTTAGGCTCTCTAGCGAGATCGGCTCGCGCGCCGGGTCTTCTTGGGTCATTGAGGGTTCAGGGTTCAGGGGTCAGGGGCTTGTCATTACCCACATTTCGCTCACGCCCCCAGCCGCCTTGTGCGGCTGG